>DATBIZ010000437.1:0-3552 GCA_036556645.1 Vicinamibacteria bacterium
CTGGCCGCTCGTGGGCGGCGCGGAGCCGCCCGACGAGGCGGGCACGCTCGACGTGCTCCTGCTCGACGCGCGCGACGTCGTCCCGGACGGCCTCGACGCGGCGGCCCTGCGCGTGAAGACGCTCGCGACCGAGCGGCGCGCCCGCGTGCGCGGCGGCGAGGTCGGCGTGGAGGCGTCCGAGGACGTGCGCGCGGCCTTGTGGCAGCGCGGCGTGGCGCCCTACGTCGATTTCGTCGTGCGTCCGGCCGCGGGCGCCGCTCCACCGCCGGGCGTCGCGTCCTGGGCGCGCGCGACCGCCGCCGCCTCGCGGTCGGTGGCCGGCGCGCTCGGAGCCACGCGCCGCGGGAACGGCGAGCCGGTGTTGTTGCCCTGGGACGCGGAGGCCGCGCCCGCGCTGCACGCCCTGCGCGAGACGCTGCCGCCGGGCCTGACGCCGCTGGCGGACGTCGCGGTGGCCTGCGAGCCGGTGGCGCCGTCCGGCGCCGCGTCCTGCGCCGCCGAGGTGTTCCTGCACCCGGTCACGCTCGAGGCGGTCGCGCTCGTGCGGCCGCTCGTCCCCGTGGCGGCGGTGCGGGCCGAGCCGGGCGTGCTCGCGGTCACCGTGCAGCCGCTCGCCGGACCGCCGCGCCAGGTGAGCGACGCCGACGTCGAGCGCCGCGCCGGCTCCGCGCGGGTGACCCTGCCGGCGACCGAGGCGCCGTTCGTGCTGCGCCTCTCCGGCTGGGCCGGCGAAGGCGGCCGCTTCCTCGCCGGCCTCGACGTGGTGGACGAGAAGACGCTCACCGTGGACGAGGTGATCGCGCGGCACCAGGCGGCGGCGGCGAGGCAGCGGCACCTGGTGACGCGGGTGATCGCGCACGGGTCCTCGGTCCTGGCCTTCCAGGCGCCGGGGCTCGCCGCGCCGGTGACCGTCACCGCCGACACCGTCCTCTTCACCGGCCCCGACGGCACCGAGATCGAGCAGCGCCGCATCCGGCTCAACGGCGCGGAGCTCGTGTCCGTCGGCGCGGACGGCGTGCCGCGCCTGCCGATCGTGGAGCCGGAGCGCGCCGACCGGGCCCCGCTGACCATCGCGCTGGACGAGGCGTACCGGTACCGGCTGGGCGGGCGCGAGCGGGTGGACGGGCGCGACGCCTACGTCGTGCACTTCGAGCCGCGCGACGAGGGCCGACGCCTCTTCCGCGGCCGCGCCTGGATCGACGCCCGGCAGTTCGCGATGCGGCGCGTGGACGCGGCGCAGACGGCGCTGCGCGGCGCGATCGTGTCCTCCGAGCAGCGCGACGAGTTCGTGCCGGTGGCGCTGCGCGGCGAGACGGTGTGGCTGCTGGGGCGGTCCGAGGTGAACCAGGTCTACGAGGGCGCGGGCCACCGCACGCCGATCCAGCGCGTGATGACGCTGGCCCGGCACGAGGTGGACCCGGCCGACTACGACGCGCGGTTGCGCGCCGCGCACGGCTCCTCCTCCGTCATGCTGCGCGAGACGCCCGAGGGACTGCGCTACCTGCGCAAGCCGCCGGCGAGGGAAGCCGGCGGCGAACGCGTGGTGGCGCCCGGCCGCGCGTCGAGCGTCCGCACGCTGGCGATGGGCGCCATCGTGGACCCGAACATCTCCGCGCCGCTGCCGTTCGCCGGGCTGAGCTACCTCGACTTCGACTTCCTCGGCACCGGCGCGCAGGTGAACGCGTTCTTCGCCGCCGCGTTCGTGCAGGCGGCGGCCGCGGTGCCCTCGCTGGGCGGCACCCGCGTCCAGCTCCACGCCTCCGCGTTCGCGACGCTGGCCGAGTACAACGACCGCGCGTTCCGCGCCGGCCTGGAGCAGTACCCGGAGAACCTGCGGCAGCGGCCGGCGCGGCTGAGCCTCGCGCTGGTGCGCCCGCTCTCCGCGCGCTGGCGGGCGCGCGTCGGGTACGAGCTCGACTACACGCGCCTGCGGCGCTCGGACCTGACCGCGCCGCAGTTCGCGGTGCCCGCGAGCCCGCTGGTCCACGCCCTGCGGCTCTCCCTCGAGGGACAGCGGGGGCCCTGGACGTTCGGCGCCTGGTGGGCGCCGGCGCGACGCGCGTCCTGGCGCGCCTGGGGCTTCGCCGAGGACGCGGACGTCGCTCGCGAGCAGGCCGGCTTCCAGCGCTTCGGGCTCTCCGGCGCGCGCACGATGGTCGTCTCGCCGCGCGTGCTGCTGCGCCTGGAGGCCGCGGCGATGGCGGGCACGGACCTCGACCGCTTCAGCCGGTTCAGCTTCGACG
Source organism: Vicinamibacteria bacterium (assembly GCA_036556645.1). Lineage (GTDB taxonomy): Bacteria > Acidobacteriota > Vicinamibacteria > Fen-336 > Fen-336 > DATKEG01. The sequence continues at coordinate 2,244 of DATBIZ010000437.1, forward strand.
CGTTCGAGAACCGCCTGCGCGGATACCCCTCGGCCGGCCTTCGCTTCGACCGCGGGCTGGTCGTCCGGAGCGCGGGGACGTGGAACGTCGCCTCCGGCGTACGGCTCGACGTCTTCGCCGATACCGCGTTCGCGCGCGATCCCGGCTTCGGTCCGCGGCTGCGCCGCTATCCGGGCGTCGGGGCCGGGCTCGAGGCCCCGCTGCCCTGGCGCGTGCTCGCGGCCGCGGAATGGGGCTACGGGTTCGAGGGCCGTGACCGCGAGGGGGGCCGCGGAACGCACGTTTTCCGGGTCACCGCCTACAAGGTCTTCTGACCGCCCGGTGCTATCCTAGGCCGCCGTTTTTCCCCGGGAGGGTCCCTGATGACGTCGTCGTCCCGCCTGCTGTCCCGCGTTTCGATCCTGCCGCTGGCGCTCCTGTTCGGCTCTTGCGGCGATGGAGACCGCACGCCGTCGTCGCCGGCCAGCCCGTCTCCGAGCGCCACGCCCGTGGCTCCGGCCCCGACGCCGACCCCGGCCGCGCGCACGAACTGCGAGCGGATCGGGATGGGAACCGGCACCGGCGTGAACTGCCCGCGGCAGAGCCCCAGCTTCCAGACGGAGGTGGACGAGGCCATCGCGAAGCTGAGGGCCGACCGGCCCGACCTGTTCGAGGGCCGCAACGTGCTCAGCATCGGGCAGTACCTGCTCGGCGTGACCGCGAACCTCGAGGCCATGGGCCTGTGCGCCAGCTTCGACGGCGAGGAGATGCAGGTCAAGAACAGCAACGACTTCAACGACCAGTACCACATCCTCACGTCGGGCCAGCAGTACCGCGACGGCACCGGCTCCTACCGCGTGACGTGCTACCCGGCCGCGTTCCCCACGCCCTCCGCGCCGCCCCCCCAACGCGCGCCCGGCTGCTCGCTGAACCTCCCGCCCAGCCGCGACATCGGCTGCGGGCGCGAGAACGCGGCGTTCCTGCCCCTCGTGGACGCCGCCATCCAGAAGGTCGCGGACGAGCACCCGGAGATCCTGGACAAGAGCCAGGTCAGCGGCGGCCAGGGGTGGTACAAGATCCTGAACCCGGACGCCTACTTCAACGCGGTGGTCAGCAACCTGCAGGCGCGCGGCGTGTGCGCCTGGTACGACGGCGAGGAGCTGGCCGTGAAGAACGCGAACACGTTCTCCGACCAGTACGACATCCTGGCCGGCGAGTGGCCGGGCTTCACGCGCCGCGGCGAGGGCTCGTACCGCACGACCTGCTACCCGGCGGCCTTCTAGCCGGCGGCGACGCGCGCAAGGGGGGGGCGGGCGATCCCCCCCGGCAT
>DATBIZ010000438.1:0-1710 GCA_036556645.1 Vicinamibacteria bacterium
GCGCGGGCCGCGTATTGCATCACCTGCACGGTCTCGATGCCGGAGAGGTCGTCGAAGAACCAGCCGCAGCTCGTGTACATCAGCATCAGGTGCCGCTGCATCTCGAGCAGCTTGACCGCGCACACCGCCGCCTCGCCCTCCAGCTCGCGCCGGCCGTGCACGGCGAGGAACCGCTCGCGGTTCTCCGCCGAGCGGTCGAGCAGGAGCTCGACGTAGTCGTCGCGCGCCCGCCAGGGATCGTGGAGGAGCTCGCCCAGGCGCGCCTCGAACGGGGCGCCGAGCGCGTCGCGCAGCCAGTCGAAGGCCGCCCGGAGCGGTCCCCGCCAGGCCTGGTTCCAGCCCTCGCGCCCGCTGTTGCACCCGCAGTCGCTGCGCCAGCGCTCGATGCCGTGCGCACAGCTCCACGAGGTGTTCTCCCGGACCTCCGCCTGGCAGGCCGGCGGGTGCCGCGCCAGGTACTGGCCGTAGTTGGTCAGCTCCACCTCGGCGGCGGTCTCCAGCCGGTGCAGCGCGTAGGCGAGCGCCATGTCGCCGAACCGGTGGTGGTGGCCGTAGGTCTCGCCGTCGGTGGCGATGTGGACGAGCTGCGGCCACGCGCGCGCCTCGGTGAACCCGTCGAGCAGCCGGGCCGCGAAGTCCTCGCCGCGGTGCAGGAGGCGCTCGAAGGCCACCGCGCGCGAGATGGGGCCGTCGTAGAAGAAGACCACCATGGCGCGCCCGGAGGGCAGCGGCACCTCGTAGGGCCGCGTGGGGTCCACGCCTCCGTTCGCCACGTCCTCCCACTCGGTGTCGCCCTTCCCGCGCACGCGCGCCGCCTGCGACGGGGCGAGCACGGTGAAGCGGATCCCGTGCTCGGCCAGCACCTCGAGCGAGGCGACGTCCACCGCGGTCTCCGGCAGCCACATGCCTTCGGGCTCGCGCCCGAACCGGCGGCGGAAGTCGGCCAGACCCCAGCGCACCTGCGTGACCCGGTCGCGCGCGTTCGCCAGTGGCAGGATCATGTGGTTGTAGGGCTGCGCCATGGCCGAGCCGTGGCCGCCGAAGCGCTGCGCGCTCTCCCGGTCCGCGTCCTGGATGCCGCGGTACACCTCGGGGGCGTCGCTCTCCATCCAGCTCAGCAGGGTGGGCCCGCAGTTGAAGCTGATCCGCGCGTAGTTGTTGACGATGCGCACGATCCGGTCGCCGTCCAGGATCCGCGAGAGCGCGTTGGGCCCGTAGCACTCCGCGGTGATGCGCTCGTTCCAGTCGTGGTACGGGTGCGCCGAGTCCTGGCGCTCGATGGCCTCGAGCCAGGGGTTCTCGCGCGGGGGCTGGTAGAAGTGCCCGTGGACGCAGACGTACCGCGGCGGGCGCTCGCTCACGAGCTGCGGGCGTGGCCCTGCCGCAGGAACACCGCGGACAGGGGCGGAAGCAGCAGGCCCAGCGAATACGGGCGGCCGTGCGCCGGCACCGCGGCCGCCTCCTGCCCGCCCAGGTTGCCCTCGCCGCCGCCGCCGTAGTCCTCGGCGTCGCTGTTGAGCACCTCCCACCAGAACCCGCCGCCGGGCACGCCGACGCGGTAGTCGCGGCGCGGGATCGGCGTGAAGTTGAACGCCGCCACCACGGGCGGGGCCGGCCCCTTCGCCTTGCGCAGGATCATGACCACGCTGTTCTCGCTGTCCTGGCAGTCGATCCACTCGAAGCCGGCGGGGTCGCAGTCGAGCTCGTGCA
>DATBIZ010000439.1:0-9733 GCA_036556645.1 Vicinamibacteria bacterium
GACCCCAAGGCCTACTACCTCTACTTCCTCGACGGCGGCACGAAGGGCCGCGCGTCGCGGGAGGGCGTCGAGGGCTTCTGGATCGAGCCCGGCGCCCGCGCCGAACTGGTGCTCCGCGCTCTCGAGCCGGTGACGCGTGCCACCATCCGCCTCCACGCCGAAGGCGGCGCCGGAGAGGTCCACATCCGCCTGGGACGGGCGGAGGCGTCGGCCGCGGCCGCCCCCGCCGCCACGGTGGTGCTCGAACCCGGTGACGGCTTCCAGTACTACGACACGTTCCTCTACCGCGCCGTGCTCGCCTCGAACGCCGCGGGCCGCGTGTTCGTGCGGATCGACCTGGAAGTGGACCGCCGTCCGCCCGCGAGCGGCTGACCGCACGGTTCGGTTGCGGTTCGGCTCGGACCGGACCCGGGTCGGCTACGGGTACCGTTCGGGTCGGTCGGCTCGATCAGAACGCCTGCTCTTTCCTGAGCAGCGCATCCAGGCCGCGGCTGATCTTCTGGCAGCGTTCGGCGGCGACGGCTTCGAGCAGCTTCTGGCGCGCGCTGGCCGCGATCGGCAGGTGCTGGCAGGCCAGGTTGACCCAGGCCATCGGCTCGCGCGAGCGGCGCTGCTGCTCGAGGAACGCGCGCAGCTCGGCGTGCGCGTGCAGGTAGCGCGCCAGGGCCTCCACCGCCGGGCCCCATTCGTCGCCGGCCTCGCCCTCGTCGAGCAGCTCGGCCTCGGCGACCAGCGTGTCGATGCCGAGCAGCGTGACCACGCGCGCGCGGCGCAGGCCGTCGATCTCCACCCGCCGCGTGCCGTCCGGCATCCGCTCCAGCGCCGACACCTCCGCCACCGTGCCGACGTCGTGCAGGTCGCGCGCGCCGGTGGTGTCCTTCTGCGCCACCGCGAGCGCGTGTTTTCCGGAGCGGAGCGCCATCTCGAGCCCGCGCAACGCGGGGGTCGTGGTGGCGATCAGGTTCAGCGAGGCCTCGGGGAACAGGCACACGTCGGGCAGCGGCAGCACCGGCAGGAGCACGTGCGCCTGTCCGACCGGGCCAGGCGGCGCGGCGGCGTTCGGGATGGCCACGGGGGTGCCGCGATTCTAAGCCCGGCCGCGCAGCCGGCGGGACCACTTCCTGCGCAGGACCTCCACCAGCGACGTGCGCCCGCGCCCGGGCAGCAGCTCGAGGTAGTCCTCGCCGATCCGCGCGATCGCCTGCGTGTCGCCGCCCGGCAGGGTCAGGGGCGTGCCCGGCACCTTGCCGGCGAAGGCGGTCCGGTAACCGACCTCGGCCGCGATCCGGCGGGCGGTCGCGCCCGCGGCGTGCCACGGCCAGCACAGGTGCACGACCGGGCGGCCGGTGCGGGCCTCGATCGCCTCGCGCGCCTCGGCCAGCTCGCGGCGGAGCGCCCGCACGCGGTCGGGAACGCGCTCGAAGCGGCCGGTCACGCCCTGCCGGCGCGCGAGGCGCCGGAGCGTCCGCTCCCAGCCGGCGCGCTCGAAGAACGCCGGACCCCCGCCCTCGCGCACCGCGTCCGCGCAGGCCTCACGCAGCGCCGCCTGCTCGTGGAAGCGCAGCACCTCGGCGGTGCGCGGCTCCGAGCGCAGGAGGGGCGTGCCGAGCGGCACGTCCGGCGCGAGCAGGTCGCCTCCCTCGCCGTCGATCAGGGGCACGTCCATCGCCGCGTATCCCCTGCGCATGTCCGGCGTGAGGAAGCCGACCACCTGCGGGTACACGTGGACGCGCGCGTGGCGGAGCGTGTGGCTCTGGAAGTCGTAGACGTCCGAGCGCGACAGCACGCCGATCTCCTCCCAGGAGAGGAACGCGCCGCCGGCCTGCTCGCGCCCGAGCACCTCGTCCGCGGCCACGCGCCCGTGCTGCACGTCGTCCCAGGTCGGCGGCAGCAGACCGGGGCGCGACGGCGTCCGGCCGGGCACCAGGAACACGATCCCGCGCATGCCGTAGCGCCGCAGCAACGGGTAGCCGACCGACCAGAGGCTGCCGCGGCCGTCGTCGAAGGTCAGCGCCACCGCGCGGTCGGGCGCGGGACCGGCCTGCACGAGCACCCGGAAGTACTCGTCGGCGGAGAGCGTCTGGTAGCCGTTGTCGGCCAGGTAGCGCAGCTTCCGCTCGAAGCTCGCGGGCTCCAGGCTGTGGAACACGAACACCGGCACGTTCCCGCGCGGGAGCGCCCCGCCCGTGACGAACGGCGGGTACCGGCGCAGGATCAGGTCGCGCGGCACCTCCCAGGCCTCGCCCGCCTGGCGCAGCAGCGAGGGCGCCACGGTCACGTCCTCGCGCGGCGCTCGGCGAGCACCTCGTCGTAGAGCGCCTCCATCTGCTCGACGCAGGCGCCGATGTCGTAGCGCGCCGACTCCTCGCGTGCGGCGGCGGAGAGCCCGGCGCGCAAGCCGGGCTCGGCGAGCACGCGCACCAGCGCGGCGGCGAGCGCCCCGGCGTCCCGGGGCGGCACCAGCAGGCCGGTGCGGCCGTGCTCGAGCACCTCGCGGCAGCCGTCCACGCTCGTGGCGACGATCGCCTTGCCGGCCGCCATCGCCTCGAAGAGCGTCAGCGGCGTGCCCTCGTACGTGGACGAGATGCAGAACGCGTCGAAGGCCTCGAGCAGCTCCGGCACATCGGTACGATGCCCCAGAAACAGCACGCGCGGGGCGATGCCCAGCGATTCCGCCTGCGCGCGCAGGGCCTCCTCCTGGTCGCCGTCGCCGGCCACCACCACGCGCGCCTCCGGCACGGCGGCGAAGACGCGGGCCGCCGCGTCGAGCAGGTCGCGATGGCCCTTCTGGAGGCTCAAGCGGCCGATCGTACCCACCACCGGCGCGTGGTCGGCGAGGCCGAGCGCCGCGCGCGTGGCGCGCCGGCGCGCCTCGCCTCGCGGCGCGAACTCGTCGAGGGGCGCCCCGTTCCAGATCAGGCGCACGCGGTCGGCGGGCACGTGCCGCTGCCGCACCAGGAAGTCGCGCGTCGAGGCGCTCACCGCGATCGCGCGGTCGGTGAGCGGCGCGAGCACCCGGTCCGCCAGGGCCTGGTAGCGGGGCAGCCGGGGGTCGGCGAAGTGCTCGTGCAGGACCAGCGCCGCGCCGAGCCGCCGCGCGGCCAGCCGGCCGAAGTCGGCCGCGGCGTAGCCGTGGACGTGGAGCACCTGCGCGTGGCGGCGGCGGCCCGCGCGCACGAGGTCGGAGAGGATGCGGGGGTCGAAACGGCCGCGGCCGAGGTGCTCCACCGCGACGCCCTGCTCGCGCAGGCGCTCCGAAGCGGGCTCGGGGCGCTTGAGCCCGACCAGGGACGGCTCGTACCGCGTCCGGTCGTACCGCGGGAACCACCAGGCGAACAGCCGCGAGACGCCGTGGATGCTGGAGCCGGCCACCCCGAACTTGTCGCAGACGTGCAGGACGGAAACGGTCACTCCGCGGGCACCGCCGTGGTCGCGCCGCGCGAGGTCCACACCACCGCGCCGGCCAGCGAGAGCAGCACCATCAACCCCGCGCCGACCAGGCTGAACGCCAGCGTGCTGTCGCGCGGCACCCCGAGCTGGCCGAAGTAGAGCACGAACACGCTCTCGCGGATGCCCCAGCCGTTGAACGAGACCGGCACGGCCTGGGCCAGGATGCACAGGGGCACCACCAGGAAGCAGGCGGACAGCGAGAGCGGGATCCCCAGCGAGTGCGCCACCGCGTAGTAGTAGCAGACGACCAGCGCCTGCAGCGCCACGCTCGCGCCGAAGGCCGTCCACACCGAGGCCACCTGGCGCCGGTACACGTCCACCGCGGCCTGCACCACGTCGAAGCGCTCCCGGACCGCGGGCACCCCGCCCAGCCGCGTGGCGCCCATCAGGCGGCGGGCGGTGCCGGGCCGGAAGAACATGTAGGCGAGCAGGCTGAAGACCGCGGTGAGCGCCGCGAGCGCCGGCGTCACCCCGCTCAACTGCCGCACCCGCGCCGGCCCGAGCAGGAACGCGGCCAGGGCGAGGAAGTACAGCGCGCCGAAGCCGAGGATCCGGTCGATGGCCACCACCGCCACCGAGGCGGTGGTCGAGCCGGTCAGGCGCGAGCTGTCGCGGACGCGCACGAGGTCGCCGCCGATGTTGCCGGGCAGGAAGTTGTTGAAGAAGGTGGCGACCAGGTAGGACGCGGAGAGGTGGCGCAGCGGCGCCTCGTAGCCCTGCGCCTGCAGCAGCACGCGCCAGCGCCAGGTGGACAGCATCAGGATGCCGGTGTACAGCGCGACCGCCCCCGCCAGCAGCAGCGTGTCGCCGCTGCGCAGCCGCCGGTGCAGCGCCGAGAGGTCCGTGGTCGAGAAGAGGTACACGAGCAGCGCGAGGCTGACCGCGACCTTGAGCGCGAGCAGCAGCGTCTTGCTCACTTGCGGTTGAGCATCTCGACCGCGTCGAGGTCGGCGCCCTCGCTGTCGGTCTCGGCGGCCTCGCACGGGTAGTGCTCGCCGTCCTCGATCCGCACGTAGCGCGCCTCGGCGACCTCGCCGGTGGCGAGATCGAACTGGCAGTTCCTGGAGAAGATGCCGGGGGACGACGGCGCGCCGCACGGCTCGCGGTCGCCGATCGAGACCCAGGGCCCGTGCTCGCTGCCGGACACGTACACGGTCACCGGCTCGGTCGACACGGTCTGGTAGACGCGCAGGTCGTCGCCGGGCCCGTCCACGAAGCAGCCGCGCATGTCCACGGTGACGTGGCCCTTCTCGCCCAGGCTCAGGAACCCCGAGCCCACGAACCGTCCCGACCCCTGCGGGGAGAGCCGCCGGGCGTCGGGAGGGCCCAGCACCTCGTCCGGGTCGTTGTAGCTGTTCTGGTCGAGCGAGCAGGCGGGGATGGACCACTCGACGACGGCCTTGCCGTACGCACCGGCGACGGACAGGCAGTCGACCGGCGGCCCCGTGAAGGTGGCGGTCGAAGACGCCACCTGGCCGGTGGCGCCGGCGGCGGTGACGCGCCAGCTCAGCGTCATCCCGCGCGGCAGCGGGGCGGGGAAGGTGGCCGAGGTCGTGCCGCGCCCGGCGGGCACCGTGACCGCGCCCAGCTCGCGCGTCCCCGAGCGGGTCAGCAGCGTGAACGTGTAGCTCGCCGCCGGCGTGTTGAACCCGCGCGCGTTCTGCACGGTGAAGGCCGGCGTGTCGGTCGTGAGCTGCGCGCCGGCCGCCGGCGTCATCAGGGTGGGCACCATCGGCAGCGAGTCGTCGTCCCCGTTGCCGCCGGGACCGGTCGGCGATCCGCCGCAGCCGCCCAGCGAGCCGGCGACGAGGGCGGGCAGGACGCCCAGCAAGAGCCGACGGATCATGGGGGCGAGTCTAGCGCGCGAAGCGGATCGGGCCACGAGCAGGGATGCTAACCGAGAGCCCGGCCCGCGGAGGGGGCCACATTCCGGTATAAAGTGCGCGAGATGGTCCATCCACCGCCGACGCCGCCCGAGCGCGCGCCGGCCGGCATCCAGCGGGCGCTGCGCGACGAGCGCCGCTCGGCGGTCGCGAAGTACCAGGACCTGGTCATCGGCAGCCGGAGCCTGCGGCGCCTGATCGCGTACGAGCTGGTCGTCACCTTCACCTCCTGGGTCCCCGGCGCGCTCGGCCTCGTCCTGCGGCGGCTCTTCTACCCGGCGCTGCTCGGACGCTGCGGGCGCAACGTGACCTTCGGCCACGGCGTCGTGCTGCGCCACCCGGCCAAGATCCGCCTGGGCGACGACGTGGTCGTGGACGACCTGGTGGTGCTCGACGCCAAGGGGCAGGTGAACGAAGGCATCACGGTGGGGGACGGCGTGTTCCTCGGCCGCGGCACGATCCTCTCGTGCAAGGACGGCGACATCGTGCTCGGCGACCACGTGAACATCGGGTTCCACTCCGAGGTGTTCTCGGGGTCCCGCGTGACGGTGGGCCGCTACGGCCTGTTCGCCGCCTACACCTACCTGGTGGGCGGCGGCCACGCCTTCGACCAGGCCGGGGTGCCGGTGCTGGAGCAGCCGCGCACGTCGCGCGGCATCGCGCTGGGCGAGAACGTCTGGCTCGGCACCGGCGTGAAGGTGCTCGACGGGGTGCGGGTGGGGCGCGACGTCGTGGTGGGCGCCGGCGCCGTGGTCACGACCGACCTGCCCGACGGTGTGGTGGCCGCGGGCGTGCCCGCGCGCGTGGTCCGCTCGCGCGAGGCCGGCACCGTCAGAGCCTGATGGCGCCGCCGCGGCGCATCCTGGTCGTGACCTCGGGCGCCCTCTTCGTCAAGGGAGGGCACCTGACGATCGCCGAGGAGACCGCCGCCGCGCTGCGGCGCGCCGGTTACGCGGCCGAGGTGCTGGTCACCCCCCAGAACCGGTTCGGCCGGCAGCTCTCCGCCTACTTCGCCACCCGGGTCACCGACGTCGGCATGACCGCGGACGGGGAGCCCGTGGACCAGGTGATCTCGCTGCGCTTCCCCTCGTACGCGGTGCGCCACCCGCGCCACGTCTGCTGGCTGAACCACCGCATGCGCGAGTACTACGACCTGTGGGAGCACTTCACGCGCGGGCTGGGAAGGCGCGGCCGGCTCAAGGAGGGCGTGCGCCGGCGGATCTTCCACGCGCTGGACAAGCGGCTGCTGACCCGCAACGTGACGCGCCTCTTCGCGCAGTCGCGCACCATCCAGGAACGGCTGCGGCGCTTCGGCGGCATCGAGAGCGAGCTGCTCTACCCGCCGCCGCCGGAACGCCCGTACCGCACCGAGGAGTACGGCGACTACATCTTCGCGGTGTCGCGCCTCACCCCGCTCAAGCGCCTCTCGCTGCTGGTGGAGGCGGCGGCGCTGATGCGCGACCGCTTCCTCGGGGTGAAGATCGCGGGCGAGGGCGCGGAGGCCGGCCGGCTGCGCGAGCGCATCGACGCGCTGGGGCTCGCCGGGCGCGTGCAGATGCTGGGGCCGATCACGGACGAGGAGCTGGTGGGCCACTACGCGCGCTGCCGCGCCGTGTTCTTCGCCCCCTGGAACGAGGACTACGGCTTCGTCACGCTGGAGGCCTTCCGCTCCGGCAAGCCGGTCCTGACCGCGACCGACAGCGGCGGCCCGGCGGAGCTGGTCGTGCACGAGCAGAACGGGCTGGTGAGCGAGCCCACGCCGGAGGCGGCGGCCGCCCAGCTCGACCGGTTCGCGGACCGCGACCTCAGCGAGCGGCTGGGCCGCGCCGCGGAGGTCGCCTCGCGCGCGCACACCTGGGAGCGGGCGGTGAAAGTGCTGGCTTACAATTGAGGTGATGCGTCTTCCGAACGGAGCGTCTCTTCAGCCCCGAGCCGGGATCCACCTCCGGCGAGGCGCTCGATGACGTGTGGCGCGAAGCGAGGACGCCGATGAAGAAGGCCGTCGAGGACAGGCCCCGGGCCGCGGTCCAGACGCCGGAGCCGCCGCGCCGCTTCACCACGATCTCGGGGCGCGAGATCGAGCCGCTCTACACCCGCGAGGACCTCGCCGGGTGGGACGAGGCGCGCGAGCTGGGCCGTCCGGGCCAGTTCCCCTACACGCGCGGCATCCACGAGACGATGTACCGCGGCAAGACCTGGACCATGCGCCAGTTCGCCGGCTTCGGCAGCGCGGCGCAGACCAACGCGCGGTTCAAGTACCTGCTCGAGCACGGCAGCCACGGCCTCTCCATCGCGTTCGACCTGCCCACCCTGATGGGCCGCGACCCCGACCATCCGCTCTCCCTGGGCGAGGTGGGGAAGTGCGGGGTGGCGGTGACCTCGCTGGCCGACATGGAGACGCTGCTCGACGGCATCCCGCTCGACGACGTCAGCACCTCCATGACCATCAACTCGCCGGCCGCGATGATGCTCGCCTTCTACATCCTGGTGGGCGAGAAGCAGGGCGTGCCGCCGGAGAAGCTCTCGGGCACGGTGCAGGCCGACATCCTCAAGGAGTTCATCGCCCAGAAGGAGTACATCTTCCCGCCGCGTCCGAGCATGCGGATGATCGTGGACATGATCCGCTACTGCACGGACCACATGCCGAAGTGGAACTCGATCTCGATCTCCGGCTACCACATCCGCGAGGCGGGCTCCACGGCGGCGCAGGAGCTGGCGTTCACCCTGCGCGACGGGATCGAATACGTGCAGTGGTGCGTGGACGCGGGCATGGACGTGGACGCCTTCGCGCCGCGCCTGTCGTTCTTCTTCAACTCGCACAGCGACTTCTTCGAGGAGATCGCCAAGTTCCGCGCCGCGCGGCGGATCTGGGCCCGCGTGATGAAGGAGCGCTTCGGGGCCAAGAACCCTCGCTCCTGGACCTGCCGCTTCCACACCCAGACCGCGGGCGTCAGCCTCACCGCGCAGCAGCCCTACAACAACGTGGTGCGCACCGCGCTGCAGGCCCTGGCCGCCGTGCTCGGGGGCACGCAGTCGCTGCACACGAACTCGCTCGACGAGGCGCTGGCGCTGCCCACCGAGGCGGCGGTCACCATCGCCCTGCGCACGCAGCAGGTGATCGCGCACGAGTCGGGGGTGGCGAACACCGCGGACCCGCTCGGGGGGTCGTACTTCGTGGAGAAGCTCACCAACGACATCGAGGCGGAGGCGCGGGAGTACTTCCGGCGCATCGACGCGATGGGCGGCATGGTGGCGGCGGTGGAGCGGGGCTATCCGCAGCGCGAGATCCAGGAGGCGGCCTTCCGGTTCCAGCAGGCCGTCGAGCGCAAGGAGAAGGTCATCGTGGGCGTGAACGACTACGTGATGGACGAGCAGCCTCACCCGATCCTCTACATCGACGAGACCGTGGCCGAGGAGCAGGTGGCGCGCGTGGGAGCGCTCAAGGCCTCGCGCGACCGCGAGCGCGTCCGGCAGGCGTTGTCCGCGCTGCAGGAGACCGCCCGCGGCACCGGCAACGTGATGTACCCGATCCTCGACGCCGCGCGCGCCTACGCCACCCTCGGAGAGATGTGCGACGCCCTGCGCGAGGTGTGGGGCGAATACGTGGAACCACCGGTGTTCTGAATTGCGTCCTCGCTCGGAAGACGCCTGATGGCCGACCAGCGCATCCGCGTGCTGATCGCGAAGCCCGGGCTCGACGGCCACGACCGGGGCGCGAAGGTGGTGGCGCGCGCCCTGCGCGACGCGGGGATGGAGGTGATCTACACCGGCCTGCGCCAGAGCCCCGAGCAGATCGTGGGCGCGGCGGCGCAGGAGGACGTGGACGCGATCGGCCTCTCGATCCTCTCCGGCGCGCACCTGCCCATCTGCCGGCGCGTGATCGAGCTGCTGCGCGAGCAGAAGATGGACGACGTGAAGGTGTTCCTGGGCGGCATCATCCCCTCGCAGGACATCCCCGAGCTGAAGGCGATGGGCGTGGCCGAGGTCTTCCTGCCCGGCTCCTCCACGCAGGACGTGATCAAGCTGATCCAGGCTACCGTCCCGGCCGCCTGACCGCTCCCGCGCGGTACCCGCCGCGCGCGCGCACGGTGAGGCCGGGGCGCCGGACGCGGACCTCGAGCCGATGGTCGCCGGTCGGAGCCACCCCGCGGGGCGTGTAGCCGAGCACGTAGCCGCCGCGCAGGTCCTCGATCACGTCGCCGAACGCCTCGCGCAGCGCCTGGTGGGAGCGCGGCTCGAGCAGCCGCCCCCCGGTGGCACCGGCGAGCCGCCGCAGCAGGTCGCCGCCCGGTCCGGGTGCTGCGCCCTGCTCCTGCACGCGAACGGTGTAGAGCAGCAGGCCGGCCGTGCGCAACGCGGCCTCGACGTCCTCGACGGACAGCCAGCTCGTGTTGTCGTCG
>DATBIZ010000440.1:0-12898 GCA_036556645.1 Vicinamibacteria bacterium
CGATCATGGGATCCGAGCCCGCCTCGAGCTGCACGGTCACGCCCGCCGCGCGGGCGGCACCGTCCGCGGCCTGGAGGCAGCGCAGCGCGAGGTCCTTCAGGTCCACCGGCTCCCGCTGCAGCACGATCTTGCCGGCGGTGACCCGCGAAACCTCGAGCAGGTCGTCCACCAGGCGCGACAGGAGCGCGGCCTGCCTGCGGATGACGTCGAGGTTCCGCTGCTCGACCGCGGTCGGGCCGCCGGCCGGGCCGGAGAGGTCCAGCAAGTAGAGGGCGTTGCGGATCGCGCCCAGGGGGTTGCGCAGCTCGTGGCCCAGCATGGCCAGGAACCGGTCCCGCTGCTGGACGTCGTCCTCGAGCCGCGCGAGCACGTCGCGAAGGTCGTATTGCCGCCGCCGGGCGCGCAGGGCCGCCTTCACCATCGTGACCAGGATCGGCACGCTGACCGGCCGCGGCAGCAGCGTCAGGTTGTGCGCGCCGGCGAGCGGCTCGAGCAGCGGTGTTGCGCCGTGCGCGTCGTCCGCGGGGAAGATCAGCAGCGGCAGGTCCGACCAGGCCGGCTGCGCGGCGAGACCGCAGGCGAGCTCCTCGACGGACGACGCGTCCAGTCCCTCCTGCGCGAGCAGCACGGCGCCGGCGCCCCGTTCCATCTCACGGCGCAGGGTTCGCACGTCCGCGCACACGCGGGCCGCCACGCCCGCTTCCTCCAGGACGCTGCGGGCCAGCGCCGCGTCCCGGCCCGTGGGAGCCAGCACCAGCACCCGCGCCGCGCACGGATCACCGCCGAGGTTCGTCAGGGTCCTTGGCTCCCGGTGCATCTCCGAGCACGAGCGCGGGCACGCCGCTGAGCACGCCCACGAACTCCTGGAGCGGCTCGCCCACGGTGACGCCGGCGCTGGTGAACCCGAGCTCGCGGATCGTCCTCTCGTGCGGTCCGGCCCGCTTCTTCACGACCGAGATCGCCTGGCGCACCGCCCCCCGGAACTCGAAGTACCGCAGCACGAGGACGGTGTCGGCCAGGTAGCTGACGTCGATGGGCGCATCCATCGGCCTGGTGAGGCCGTGCTGCCCGACGACGATCAGCGTGCTGACGCCGACCTGCCGGAGGTAGGACAGCAGCTCGTGGAACTGGGCGACGACGGCGCGCTCGTCGTGCATCGCCGCCATGTAGCCGTTCAGGCTGTCGATGGCCACGACGGACGCGCCCCCGACCTCGACCTGCTGGCGAACGGCGTGCGCGAACTCCCCGGGCGACATCTCGGTGGGGTCGACCTGCTGGAGGTGCACGCGGCCGCCCTCCACGTGCGCGCTCAGGTCCATGGACAACCCCCTGGCCCGCGCGAGGAAGGTGGCCGTCCCTTCGTCGAAGACGAACACCGCCGCGCGCTCGCCACGGTCGGCGGCCGCCCGGACGTAACGCGTGACCAGCGAGGACTTGCCGACGCCGGCGGGGCCCATGAGCAGGGTGCTGGCGCCGCGGTCGAGGCCGCCGCCGAGCAGCCGGTCGAGGGCGTCCACGCCGCTGCGCAGCCAGTCGGCCTCGAACGCGCGGTGATGCTCGGCCGCGATCAGCCGTGGGAACGCGACGAGGCCTCCGCGGACGATCGTGAAGTCGTGAAATCCGCTGCGGTACCGGATGCCGCGCAGCTTGACCACGCGCAGCCGCCGCCGCTCCGCGCCGTATTCGGGCGCGGCCTGCTCGAGCTGGATCACGCCGTGCACGAGGCTCTGCAGTTGGCGGTCCTCGCTGTCGGTGGCGCGGTCGTCGAGCAGCAGCACCGTCGTGTCACGCTCGAGCAGGAGCTGCTTCAGCGAGAGGATCAGCCGGCGGTACCGCAGCGGGTCCCGCGCGAGCAGGCGCATCTCGGAGAGCGAGTCGAACACCACCCGCGTGGGGAGGGTGCGCTCGACCACCTCCAGCACGCCGCGCATGGTCTCGTTGAGCTCGACCTCGGCGGGATGGAACAGGGTCTGCTGCGCCTCGGGCTGCGCGCTGGCCCCGGCGTCGTCGAGCCCGTAGAGCGTGATGCCGTCGAGGGACCAGCCGTGGGAGGCGGCCATGCCCTCGATCTCCTTCCGGCTCTCGGACAGGGTCACGTAGATGACGCGCTCGCCGGCCTTCACACCCGCGAGAAGGAAACGGAGGGCGATCGTGGTCTTCCCCGTTCCCGGATCGCCCTGCAGCAGGTACAGGCGACCGGCGGGCAGGCCGCCGGCGAGGATGTCGTCGAGGCCGGCGACGCCGGTGGATACGGTGGAATGGCCGTCCTGGCTCTTGCCCATGGTCTCCCACGCCGCCACGGGTCGCCTTCGGCGGGCCGACGCGATTCAAACTCATCTTGGCGCCATCTAGACGGGGTGTCGAGGGGAGGCGGGCGATTTCGTCGGCCGGCTCAGGCCGATGTCTTGCCGACCGCGATCACGTCGATCCTCGCGCGCCCGAGGAACAGGCCCCGCCCCCTCTCGTCGAGGCGGTAGCGCGCGTCGAAGCGCATCAGCCGGTCGGCCATCACCTTCAGCACGTCGAACGCGACCGCGCGCGCCGCTTCCGCGTCCGGGCAGGCCATCACCACCGCCACCCGGCCGTTGAAGAACGCGAGCAGGAACTCGTCGCCCTCCCAGCCCTCGAACGCGTCGTCCATGGGCGCGTCGCCGGCCATGCTCGCGGGGATCGCGAACACGGCGGCGCGCCGCTGGTCGAGGAACGCGCGCAAGCCTGCGTCCGCCCCCGGCTGGTCCGGGCCGGGCGACTCGAACAGCAGGCGGGCCGGCTCCATCACGCAGGCGTAGCGGCCGTCCGCCTGCTGGCGCAGCGCCTGGAGCAGGGTGACGACGTCGGCGGCCAGCCGCTGCTTCGAGTCGAACACTAGGCGAGGGCGACCATGGCCGCGCGCGCGGCGCCCACCACGCCCGCGTCGCCGCCCAGCTCCGCCAGGCGGAAGCTGCAGTCCGCGAACACGTGCGGGAAGATGCGCTGGCGCGTGTGCTCCACGATCCGGTCGAGCAGGAACGCGCCGGCGGCGGCCACCCCGCCCGCGATCACGACCCGGTCGAGGTTCATCAGGTTCAGGGCCGCCCCGATGCCGGTGCCGAGCGCCCGCGCCGCGCCCTCCACCACGCCGAGCGCGACCTCGTCCCCCGCCCGCGCCGCCTCGACGATCACCGCGGGGTCGAGGTTCCGGCCGTGCAGGCGCGAGTCGCGCGCCGCGGCCAGCCCCTCGCGCGCGCGGCGCGCCCAGTGCGGCGCCCCCGCGAACGTCTCCACGCACCCGCGGGAGCCGCATCCGCAGGCCACGCCGCTCCCGTCGACCTGGATGTGCCCGATCTCGCCCGCGTACCCGCTCGTGCCCGACCAGATCCGGCCGCCCAGCACGATGCCGCCGCCGATCCCGGTGCCGAGCGTCACCAGCAGCACGTTCGTCGCGTCGCGGCCCGCGCCCTTCCAGGCCTCGGCCAGCGCGGCCGCGTTCGCGTCGTTCTCCGCGACCGCCCGCCGGCCGGTGCGCCGGGACAGCTCCGCGGCGGCGTCGATGCCGTCGATCGCGGGCAGGTTCGGCGGCCGGTACAGCTTGCCGGTGCGGCGGTTGACGATGCCGGGCAGGCCCACCCCGAGCCCGGCCGCCGCCCCCGACCCCGTCTCGAGCTGGGCGGTGGCGGAGGCGAGCTGCCCGAGCAGCGTCTCCGCGGACTCGCGCGCGATCGGCTGGTGCAGCCGCGCGCGGACCTCGCCCTCGGCCGTCACCAGCGCGCCCTTGAGGAACGTGCCGCCGACGTCGAGGCCGACGTACGCGGTCAACGTGCGCTCAGGGCATCCGTCGCGGCGCGCCGGCCGCCGCCGCCTCCGGCCGCCCGGCCTCGCGCGCCGGCGGCCCCTGGTCGTGCAGCCGCGCGTTGATCCGCCCGAGCAGGATCCGGGTGACGCGCAGGTCGTGGCCGGCGTCGATCATCAGCACGGCGATGTCGCCCGCCGCCCACAGCATGCCGGCGAGCACGAGCAGCCGGGTGGCCTCGCCGAGGAGCGTGGTCAGCGCGGCCCGCCCGTCGATGAGCAGCCCCAGCACGACCTCGCCCGCCAGCATCAGGAGGATCAGCGCGGCCAGGATCTTGAAGAGCCGCGCGATGTAGCGCAGCGCGATGTACGGCTCGATGTCCGCGGCACGCACCCCTTCCAGCGGGTCGGAGCTGCGCAGCTCGGACCCGGCCGGGGGCGCCCCGCACGCTTCGCAGACCCGCGTCATGTCCGCGCGCGGGCTGTTGCACTCGGGGCAGCGGGCCTCCGTCGTGGTGCTCGTCGTCACGTCGTCGCCTCCTCTCACCGGCCGTCAGCCCGTTCCCTCGCCGCGCCAGCGCGCGCGGTAGCCGCGCACGTCGACGTGGGTGAAGGGCCCGTGGCCGCAGCAGGCCTTGTAGATGCCCACGCCGCCCACCAGGGCAGGGTACCGCGCTTCGACCCTCTGCACGGCGTCGCCCAAGACCTCAGCGTCCCTGGTGTCCACGCGGCCGTCGCGGTTGAGGTCGTCCATGGTCCCGTTGCGGTCGTTGTCCACGAAGACGTCCGCTCCGTCCCCGTACATGTGCCGGCTGAGGTTCGCCCGGCCGGCCGTGTTGCCGCCCGCGACGTTGTAGCGGGGCGTGCGGAACCCGCTCATCACGGCCACGTGCTCCACGTCGATGCCGCGCGACTCGAGGTCCGCGATGGCCAGCTCGAGCTTGTCGAGCAGGCGCGCGTCCAGGAGCACGTATTTGGGCCAGACGTCCGGCTGGTCCTTGGTCAGGAAGTCGCCCAGCCTGAAGTGCTCCGACACCGGCGTCAAGCGGTTCTCCCGCGTGACCTCGACGAAGCCGGACGGGTTCGCGTAGGCGGGGCTGCGCGGGCGGCCGCCCTTCTCGTAGGGCCAGCTCCCCAGGTAGTAGAGGCCGATGCGCTGGTTCTTCTTCTCGGCGAAGGGCACCAGCGTGAACACGCGCAGGTCGTCGATGGGCTGGGTGGCCTTGCCGACCTCCACCGCGAGCTTGTACATGCCCGGGTCGGTGGGGGCGCGGAACTCGTCGGAGACGACGGTGCCGCCGCGCTCGTCGTGGAAGTGCGCGGAGACCTCCTCCTCCGCCGCGGCCTCGCCCGCGCCGAGCGGCGCGCCCGGGGTGCGGAAGGCGGCCCGCAGCTTGCCGCTCCGGCCGCGCAGCGGGTGGAGGAGCTGGTCCGAGAGGTAGGGCGCGGTCCGCGTCCGCGGGTCCATCAGCGACGAGCCCACCTCGCGCAGCGGGCTCACCGGCGGGGCGGCGGCCTCGCGGGCGGGCTCGTAGGCGCGCATCACCGACGCCGTCCAGGCCCCGACCATGGCCAGCACCACGAAGAACGACACCCAATTGAACACGCGCTCCTGCCGTGGCGTGAGGCCACTCCGCAGGAAACGCGCGCGCCGCCGCCGCGGGGCCTGCTCCATCTCCCCATCCTGCCCCCGGCCGCGCCCGGACTCAAGGGGGGGCGAACGTCCACGGGCGGCGGTAAAGCTCAGCAGCAGGGAGGGTTGAACGGCGGCGGCATCAATGGTAGAACGATGCGCCGGTGGCGCCTTTGGAGAGGACATGCTGAGGAAGATCCTCGCGGTCGACGACTCGGCGCTGATCCACCAGATGTACAAGCTGTTCCTCTCCCGCTACAAGAACTGCAAGCTGGTCAGCGCGATGAACGGGCTGGAGGCCCTGGACAAGCTGGCGCAGGAGGAGGGCATCGACCTGATCCTCCTGGACATCAACATGCCGGTGATGAACGGGCTGGAGTTCCTGCAGCGGGTGCAGAAGGAGCCGGCCTTCCAGGCGATCCCCGTCATCATCATCTCGACCGAGGGTAAAGAAGAGGACACGATCCGCGGCCTGAAGATGGGCGCGAAGGGCTACGTGAAGAAGCCCTTCCAGGCCTCGGAGCTGCACGGCCTCATCGAGAAGATCACGGCCGCGAGTTGACTCGTCGCTGCGCATGAGCGACTCCCCCGTATCCGCGGAGCTGCTGGGCATCTACCTCGAGGACGCGCGCGCCCACCTCGAGGCCCTCGACCACTGCCTGCTCTCCCTGGAGCGAGACGGCTTCGACGCCGAGGTGGTCTCCTCGGTGCTCGGCCCGCTGCACACGCTCAAGGGCAACAGCGGCATGATGGGCTTCGGCGGGATCAAGGAGTACGTCCACCGGCTCGAGGACGTGTTCGCGCGCGTGGCCGACGGCGCGCTGAAGCTCTCGCCGGAGCTGTTCGACCGGCTCTTCGCGGGTGCGAGCGCGCTGCGCGACGCGGTCGAGCGCGCGGGGCGCGACGGCGCGGAGGCCCGCGACCTCACCATGGAGCGCGCCGAGCTCGCGGCCATGGCCGCGGTCGCCCCCGCCCGGCCCGCCGCGCCCGCGCCGTCGCCCCCCAGCCCCGCGGTGCCGGCGTCCGCTCCGGCGTCCGCGTCCCCGGCGCGCGCCGCGGCGCCGGACGCGCCGGCCGAGGCGCGCCGGCCCGAGGCGGCCTACGTCAGCGCACGCTCGAACATGGTGCGCGTGGACTTCGGCCAGCTCGACCACCTGCTGAACCTGGTGGGCGAGCTCATCATCTTCCGCACCAAGCTCCACGACCTCGCGCGCGAGCTGGCCGACCAGCTCGGCGACCGCTCGCAGGCCGGCGAGCTGATCGAGACCGTCCACCAGGTGGCGGCCGCCAGCACGCAGCTCCAGGAGACGGTGATGGACATCCGGATGCTGCCCATCCGGCACGTGTTCGAGCGCTTCCCGCGCCTGGTGCGCGACCTCGCCCGCCAGCAGGGCAAGGAGATCGAGCTGATCCTCGAGGGCGAGGGCACCCGCATCGACAAGGCGATCATCGACGAGATCGGCGAGCCGCTCGTGCACATGATCCGCAACGCGGTGGACCACGGCATCGAGCGGCCCGAGCAGCGGGTCGCGCGCGGCAAGACCCCGACCGGCACCATCCTGCTCTCCGCGACCCAGGAGAGCAACCACGTCCTGATCACGATCATGGACGACGGCTCCGGGATCGACGCGACGGTGGTCCGCCAGAAGGCGGTCGCGCGCGGGCTGCTGCGCGGCGACGAGCAGCTCTCCGAGCGCGAGCTGGTGCAGCTCGTGTTCGCCCAGGGCTTCTCCACCGCGGACAAGGTCAGCGAGCTGTCCGGCCGCGGCGTCGGCCTCGACGTCGTGCTCAAGTCCATCGAGCGGCTCAACGGCCTGGTGGAAGTGGAGACGGTGCCGGCGGTGGGCACCAAGTTCATCATCCAGCTCCCGCTCACCCTGGCCATCATCGCGGCGCTGCTGGTCGAGGTGGCCGGGCGCACCTACGCGATCCCCCTGGGCTCGGTGGTGGAGAGCCTGAAGCTCCGGCCGGAGGAGCTGCACCGCATCGGCGGGCGGGAGGCCCTGCGCATCCGCGAGCGCATCGTGCCGGTCGTCCGCCTGGCGGACCTGTTCGCGCTGGCCGACGGGGCGACCGCCGCGCGGCAATACGTGGTGATCCTCGGCCGCGGCGACAAGCGCGTCGGCCTGGTGGTGGACCACTTGAAGGGCCAGCAGGAGGTCGTGATCAAGGCGCTCGATTCCTCCGTGTCCGGGGCCGGGCTGGGGCTGGCCGGCGCGACGATCATGGGCGACGGCCGCGTCGTGCTGATCCTGGACGTGACCGCGCTGTTCGAGGGCCGCCGGCACGGGCTGGGGCCGGGCGCCGCCGAGTGGCCGGCCCTGCCGGGGCCGCACGCGAAGCAGGAGGCGTGATGACGCGCACGAACGGGCCGCGCAAGCGCGGCGGCGCGGGCCGGCGGCGGCAGGCGCCTCCGGCGGCGCCCGCGGCGGGCACCAAAGAGCCGGTGGTGTTCCCCGAAGATGCCGAAGGCGTGGCGCCCGGCCGGCTGACCCTGCCCTCCTCCGGGCTCGCCTCGGACATCCTGGCCCTGGCCGCGACGGCGCCGCTGGCGCCGCTGCCGGCGGCCGCGGCGCCGGCGGCCGCGGCGCCCGCGCCCGAGCCGGCCGCGGCGCCCGTGCGCAGCCACAACATCTCGTTCTTCGGCTCGCAGAGCCGCGAGGAGAAGAAGGCGGTCGAGGCGACGGAGCACCTCGCCACCTTCTTCCTGGCCGGCGAGGAGTACGGGGTGGACGTCCGGCTCGTGCAGGAGATCATCCGCCTCGCCGAGATCACGCAGGTGCCGCGCGCGCCGCAGTTCGTCAAGGGCGTGATCAACCTGCGCGGGCGGATCATCCCGGTCATCGACCTCAAGCGGAAGCTGGGGCTGGGCGCGGTGGAGCCCAGCCGGGAGGCGCGCATCGTGGTGGTGCGGGTGCGCGAGCGGCTCATGGGCCTGCTGGTGGACGGCGCCTCGCAGGTGCTGAAGGTGCCGGTCTCGCTGATCGAGGCCGCCCCCGACGAGGTGGTCGAGATCGACGCGAGCTACATCCGCGGCGTGGCCAAGCTGGAGACGCGCCTGATCATCCTGGTGGACCTGCCGAAGGTCCTCTCCGCGGAGCTGCGCGACGGCGCGGGCGCCGAGTCGGCGTGAGCGGGGAACGGAGAGCGAGAGGAAGGAGACGACCCTGAAGACCCTGTCCATACGCTCCAAGGTGCTGGCACTGGTGGCGGGCGTGGCGCTGGTCGTCGGGATGGTGTCGGCGATCTACTCGTACGTGAGCAGCGGCGGGCTCCTGCGCCAGCAGATGGTCAAGCGCGGCGACTACATCGCGGACAACCTCGCCTACAACGCCAAGTACGGCGTGCTCACCGAGGACAAGACGCTGCTCACGCAGCTCCTGGAGGGCACCCTCTCCGCCGGGTCCAGCGAAGGCTCGGACGTGGTGGGGGCGATGATCCGCGACGCCAAGGGCAACGTGCTCGCCGTCCACGGCAGCCGCGTGCGCGACCTGCCCGCCGATCCGCCGAGCCGGTCCGAGTGGCGCGACGCCCACACCGACAAGGGCGAGGAGATCCTGCTCTTCCGCGCGCCGGTGACCACGGTGGAGACCGGCGCCGACGCCGCGGCCGAGGCCGGCCTGGGCGCGCCGGCGGGGCCGGGCCCGGACGAGCGCAAGGGCGGCGTGGAGGTCGCGATCAGCAAGCGCCAGATGGAGGACCAGCGGCGCGGGATGTTGTGGCTCACGGTCGGGCTGGCCGCGCTGCTGTTCACCGCCGGCTCCGCCGGCGGCTGGTACCTCACCGGCCGGTGGCTCAACCCGATCCGGGACATGGTGCAGGTCGCCTCCGCGGTCACGCGCGGCGACCTCTCCCGGAACAGCCTGGTGGTGGACTCGACCGACGAGATGGGCCTGCTCGGGAAGAGCCTGAACGAGATGGTGGCCAACCTGCGCAAGATCGTGGACAACATCCAGGAGACCTCGGTGCAGGTCGCGTCCTCCGCGGGACAGATCTCCGCCAACGCGAAGCTGATCACCCAGGGCGCGCAGAGCCAGGCCCAGGCCGCCGAGGAGACCTCGACCTCCATGGAGGAGATGGCGGCCTCCATCCAGACCGTGGCCGCCAACTCGCAGAGCCTGGCCACCTACGTCGAGGAGACGAGCAGCTCGATCACGGAGATGGGCGCCTCCATCGAGGAGGTCGCCCGCTCGAGCGCCACCCTGGCCGGCACCATCACCGAGGCCTCCGCCACCATCGAGGAGATGACCGTCTCCATCGACCAGATGGCGAAGAACCTGGAGAGCCTGGCCGGCACGGTCACGGACACCTCCGGCACCGTCGAGGAGATGACCACCTTCATCGCCTCGGTGGCGCGCAACGCGGAATCACTCTCCACCGCGGCCCAGAAGACGAGCCACAAGGTCACCCAGATGGCGGCGGCGGTGAACGAGGTGGCCAAGATCGCCGAGGAGGCCGACCGCATCTCCAACCGCGCGCAGGACGACGCCCGCTCGGGCGACGAGGCGGTGGCGCGCACGATCGCGGGCATGAAGAAGATCTCCGAGACCATGGAGAACACCGCGCGGGTGATCACCGGCCTGGGCAAGCGCTCGCAGGAGATCGGCAAGATCCTGGAGGTGATCGAGGAGATCGCCGACCAGACGAACCTGCTCGCGCTCAACGCGGCCATCGAGGCCGCGCGCGCGGGCGAGGCCGGCCGCGGCTTCGCGGTGGTCGCGGACGAGGTGCGCAAGCTGGCCGAGCGCTCGGTGGAGGCCACCAAGGAGATCGGGGAGGTGATCCGGCAGGTGCAGACCGACACCACCGACGCGGTGGAGGCGGCCAAGGCGGGCGCCGCGGAGACCAAGGAGGGCATCACCCTGGCCGACCGGGCCGGGCTCGCCCTGCGCAGCATCATCGAGTCGGTGTCGCGCTCGAGCCAGCTCATGGCCCAGATCGCCTCCGCCACCGCCAAGCAGTCGGAGGCCTCGGCCGAGGTGCTGCAGACCGTCTCCACCATGAACGCGGCCACGGTGCAGGTGACCACCGCGGTGCGCGAGCAGGCGGAGGGGTCGAAGCAGATCCGGGCGGCCATGGACAACATCAACCGCGTGATGGCGCAGGCCGCCTACTCGACCAAGGAGCAGGCGGCAGGCGGACGCCAGGTGCGCGTGGCGGTCGAGAACATGAACAAGATCGCCTCCCAGGTGAACATCGCGACCAAGGAGCAGGCGGACGGCAGCCGCCAGATCGTGAGCGCGGTCGAGAGCATGAACTCGATGACCCAGCAGGTCTCCTTCGCCACCGCGGAGCAGAAGCGCGGGGGCGAGCTGGTGGTCAAGGCCATGGAGAACATCTCCGAGATCGCCCGCGACAACCTCTCCACGGTCGAGGAGATGTCCAAGGCCACCACGAACCTGGCCCTCCAGGCCGAGAACCTGGCCAAGCTGATCTCGGTGTTCAGGGTGCAATGAGCCCGCGGAACGGTTTCGCCGCGGTTGAAACCCGGTGATCGCATGACCCTGGACGTGAAGGCGGCCGCGGAGAGGCTGCGCAGCGGGGAGGAGGCCGTGCGCCGGCAGGTGGTCGAGGAGCTGGGGCGGTCGCGGCGGGCCGACGCGGTGGCCCCGCTGCTGCTCGCGGTGGCCGACGAGAGCTGGCCGGTGCGCCAGGCCGCGGCGGAGGCGCTCTCCCTGTTCGAGCCGGCCGTGGTCCTGCCGGCGCTCGAGGCGGCGCTGCGGGACGGCGAGAACGCCGCCGCGCGCAACTCGGCCATGGAGATCTACGTGAAGATGAGCGCGCCGGCCGCGGACGCGCTGCTCGCCCTGCTGCGCGATCCGGACGAGGAGGTCCGCAACTTCGCCGCGGTCATGCTGGGCGAGCGCAAGGAGCCCCGCGCCGTGGACGCCCTCATCGGCGCGCTGGGCGACCCGGACCTGAACGTCCGCCACGCCGCCGCGGCCAGCCTCGGCCAGATCGGCGACCCGCGCGCGGCGGCGGCGCTGATCGAGGTGCTGCGCGGCGAGACCTGGCTGCAGTACCCGGCCATCCACGCGCTGGCCCAGATCGGCGACGCGCGCGCCACCCCGGCCCTGCTCGACCTGCTCGCCGACGAGACGCTGCGCGCGCCGGTGATCGAGGCGCTGGGGCGGCTGGGCGGCCGGGAGGCGCTGCCGCGCCTGGTGCCGCACCTGTACGACCCGGACCCGGCGCTGCGCAACGCGGCGATCCAGGCCGTGGTGGCCATCGAGCAGCGCGCCACGGAGGCCGGCGAGAGCCTGGACCCGGAGGTGCAGGCGGCGCTCCGGCGTCACGACCTGGTGGACCACCTGCTGCTGGCGCTCTCGGAGGACGACTTCCAGAACCGGCGGACGGCCGCGATCACGCTGGGGTGGCTGAAGGAGCCTCGCGCGCAGCGCGCGCTGATCGAGGTGCTCGGCGAGCCGGCGCTCCAGGAGTACGCCGCCCACGCGCTGGTCTCGATCGGCCTGCAGGACCGCGACGCCTACCGCGAGGGCCTGCAGCATGCGGACGACGCCGTGCGCCAGGGCACGATCCGCTGCCTGGCCTGGATCGCGCCCGCGAACGCGATCGCGCTGGTGGCCCCCCTGATCCACGACCCCTCGCAGGAGGTGCGCGCGGAAGCGGTGGCGGCGATCGGACGGCTCGGCGACGACGACGCGGCGGGGCTGCTGTTCGAGCTGCTGGGCGACGAGAGCGAGCTGATCCAGGAGAGCGCGATGGGCGCGCTGGCGCGGCTGGATCCCGACCGGGTGGTGGCGCTGCTGCTGCCGGCGCTGGAGAGCGGCGACGACGGGGTGCGGGTGCGGGCGGCGGAGACGCTGGGGCTGCTGCACGACGGGCGCGCGGTGCCGGCGCTGGTGGACCTGGCGCGGGACGCCCGCGAGAACGTGCGCCGGGCGGCGGTGAAGGCGCTGGGCGAGATGGACGCGGCCATGGTGGTCCCGGTCCTGCGCGCGGCCCTCGCCGACCCGAGCAGCCAGGTGCGCCAGCAGGCCGTGCTCTCGCTCGGCAAGCGGGGCGACCCGGAGGCCGCGCGCGACCTGCTCCCGGTGCTCGACGACCCCGACCCGCGCATGCGCTTCGTCGCCCTGCGCGCGCTCGGCCTGATCCGCAACCCGGACGTCGTGCCCCGGCTGCTCCCGTTCCTGGGGGACGGCCGGAAGGAGCTGCGCTTCGCCGCCGTGGACGCGCTCGGCGCCGTCCGCTCGCCGGCCGCCTCCCGCCCGCTGATGGCCGTCCTCGTGGACCCGGACCGCAACCTGCGCCGCGCGGCCGCGGAGAGCCTGGGCGCGATCGGCGACCCGCAGGCCGTGCCGCCCCTGCTGCTGGCGCTGGAGGACGAGCACTGGAGCGTGCGCTCGGCCGCCGCCACGGCGCTCGGACGCGTCGGCACGCCCAAGGCGACCGCAGCGCTGGTGGCGCGAGCGGACGACCCCGACGACACGGTGCGGCGCGCCGCCGTGCTGGCGCTCGGCGAGCTCGCGGACCCGC
>DATBIZ010000441.1:0-3855 GCA_036556645.1 Vicinamibacteria bacterium
TGATGCTGCTCGAGGCGGGCAACGCGCCGATCGCGTACGCGCGCGCCGCCCCGCCGCCCGCGTGGGCGCGCTGGCTGCGCGGTCACGAGGGCGCGGTGCTGCACCTGCCGGCGGGGGAGGGCGACACCCAGGCGATGCTCGACGGCACCGCCCACTGGCGGCCGCTGGTCAACGGCGACTCCGGCTTCGTGCCGCGTCCCTACGCGCGCCTGCGCGAGCTGCTGGACCGCCCGCTCGGCGGCGAGCCGCTGCGGCTGCTGCGCGCGGTCGGGACGCGGCACGTGGTCGGCGCCGGGGCGGAGCCGCTGCCGATCGCGGCCTCGATCGACGGCGCGCGCGTCTACGACGTGCCCCCCGGCGACCATGCTTTGGTCCCGGAGGGCGGTCCGCCCGCGCCGACCCTGTGGTCGGCCGAAGGGCCGACCGTGGACCTCGGCGCGCCGCGCGCGGTATCGCGCATCGTCTTCGAGCTGGACGACCGCCCGTGGCTGGACCGTCCCGGCGTGGTCACCTCGCTCGACGGGGCCTCCTGGACGCCGCTCGACGCGCGGGCCAGCCTCGCCGACGCGACGCTGGCCCTGTACCTCGATCCGCGGCACGGCCGGGGCGCGGTGACCTTCGCCCCGGTCACCGCGCGCTGGGTGCGCCTCGATCCGCGGCTGCCCGCGCGCCCCGGCGCGCTCGCCGCGGCCCCGTGACGGGGCTACACTCGGTCTCCATGCCCCTCCTCCAGATCCGCGGCGCGGCCAGGAAGGAAGTGGACCTCCGCACCGTCTACGACGCGGTCGTCGTCGGCTCCGGCGCCGCCGGCGGCACCGCCGCGCACGTGCTCACCGCGCGCGGGCTGAAGGTGCTGCTGCTCGAGGCGGGCCGGAAGATCGACACCACGCAGGAGCTGCGCTCGATGGAGTGGCCCTACGACCACCCGCGGCGCGGCGACATGCCGCCCGACCGCGAGGCGCTCACCATCAACGAATACACGATCCGCAACCCGCCCTACGCCCAGGGGAGCAAGGCGAAGCACGTGTACTCGTACGTGCAGAGCTGGTCCGGCTCCGACTACAGCAAGAACATGGTCGTGGACGAGAAGGACCACCCCTACACCGGCACGAAGTACGCCTGGGTGCGCGCGCGGTGCCTCGGCGGCAAGAGCAACATCTGGGGACGACTGGCGCTGCGCCTGTCGGACCTCGACTTCAAGGCGAAGAGCCACGACGGCTACGGCGAGGACTGGCCGATCTCGTACGCGGACGTCGCGCCCTTCTACGACAAGGTGGACCTCTACCTCGGCATCAGCGGCCACCCGGAGAACCTGCCGTACCTGCCGGACAGCCTCTTCCAGCGCACCACGCGGCTCAACGCGGCGGAGGTGCGGCTGCGCCAGCGCCTGAAGTCGATGGACCGGGTGCTCACGCCCTACCGGGCGGGCGTGACCACGGACGGGCTCAAGCACAACAAGTACCGGAGCAAGTGCTACGGCCGCGGCGCCTGCAGCCGGCGCGCGGGCGGGTGCGACATCCACGCCGCCTTCGACTCGCCGACCGGCTTCATCTCCCCGGCCGAGGACACGGGCCGGCTGGCCGTGCGGACCAACGCGACCGCCTACGAGGTGACCTACGACCCGGCCACCGGCAGGGCGCGCGGCGTCGCGTTCGTGGACACGGAGACGCTGAAGCATTACGAGGCCCGGGCGCGCGCGGTGGTGCTGGCCGCCTCCACCCTCGAGTCCACGCGCCTGCTGCTGCTCTCGAAGTCCGCCGCGCATCCCGGCGGCATCGCGAACTCGAGCGGCCACGTCGGCCACAACTTCTGCGAGCACGTGATGGGCCCGAGCGTGCTCGGGATGTACAAGGACCTGGTGGGCAAGCCGCGCACCCTCGACGACGGGCGGCCGGGCGGCTTCTACCTCGCGCGCTTCCGCAACCTGAAGGAGCGCCACCCGCACTTCATCCGCGCGTACGGGTTCGAGGGCGGCAGCGGCACCGGCATGTTCCCCGGGATGGCCGCCCAGACCCCCGGCTTCGGCGCCGGCTTCAAGAAGGCGGTGCGCGAGAACGCGGGCGCCTACGTGCACATGGGCGGCTTCGGCGAGGTGCTCGCGCGCTACGAGAACCGGATGGACCTCGACCCGCAGGTGAAGGACCGGTGGGGCATCCCCGTGCTGCGCTTCCACTACCGCTTCTCCGACAACGAGCGGAAGATGGCCGCGGACATGGCCGACACCGCGAAGGAGATGTTCGAGGCCGCGGGCATCGAGGTCCTGCACGTGGACCGCGAGATCCTCACCGAGGGCTGGTCCATCCACGAGCTCGGCACCGCGCGCATGGGGATGGACCCGCAGACGTCGGTGTTGAACGGCTTCCAGCAGAGCCACGACGTGAAGAACCTGTTCGTGGTGGACGGCAGCGGCTTCGTGAGCGCGTCGTGCCAGAACCCGACCTGGACGATCATGGCGCTGGCCTGGCGGTCCTGCGACTACCTGGCGGACGCGCTGCAGCGGGGAAGCCTGTGAGCGACGAGCGGGACGACGGGCTCTCGCGCCGCGAGGCGCTGAAGATGGCGGCGGGCGCGGCCCTGTCCGTGCCGCTCGCGTCGCGGGCGGCGGCCGCGCCCGCGGCGCGCCCCCGGTTCTTCACGCCGGCCGAGCTGGCGCTGGTGGACGAGCTCAGCGAGATGATCGTCCCCGCCGACGCGCACTCGGGCGGCGCGCGCGCGGCGAAGGTGGCCGCGTTCCTCGACGGGCGGCTGGCCGAGGCCGTGCTCCCGCCGGACCTCGAGGCGCGGAAGCGCTGGCGCGACGGCCTGGCGCGGGTGGACGCCCTGTCGCGTGAGATGCACGGCGGCGCCTTCCTGGCCGGCACCCCCGCGCAGCGGCTGGCCGTGCTCGCGCGCATGAGCGCGAACGAGGCCGATCCGAAGGCGCCGGAGGAGCTCTTCTTCCGCGACCTGAAGGGCCGCACGATCCACGCGTACTACACGTCGAGGGTGGGCATCCACGACGAGATGGAGTACAAGGGCAACACGCTCCAGGACGGATACGCGGGCGAGGTGCCGACGGACTGACGCCCGGCGGCCGGTCATTTATGTCAGCCCGGAGTTCGGTAGACTCCGCGGCCATGTCCGCTCCCGATCACGGCCGCCGCCGGTTCCTCTCCGCCGCCGGCCTGGCCGGCGCCTCGCTGCTCCTGGGCCGTTCCGCTCTCGCGGACCTGATGGCCCGCGACCGGCGGTCCCTGTCGTTCCTGAACACGCACACCGGCGAGAGGGTCTCGGGCGTCTACTGGGCGGACGGCCGCTACCTGCCGGACGCGCTCGCGTGCATCGACCGCGTCCTGCGCGATCACCGGACCGGCGACGTGATCACCGTGGACCGCCAACTGCTGGACGTGCTGCACGCGCTGCGGCTCGACCTTGGCACCAGCGCGCCGTTCCACGTGATCTCGTGCTACCGCTCGCCGAAGACCAACGGCAAGCTGCGCGCGGCCGGCCGCGCGGTGGCCGAGAACAGCCTGCACATGCAGGGCAAGGCCATGGACGTGCGCCTGCCCGGCGTCGCGCTGGACGACCTGCACCGCGCCGCGGTCGCGCGCAAGGCGGGCGGCGTGGGCTACTACTCGGGGCCGAGGTTCGTCCACGTCGACGTCGGGCGCGTTCGCTACTGGTAGAGCGTCGAGGAGGCGGTCGATCCTTCGCCGCGCCGGGGGTGTTCAGCCGCCTGTAGAGCCAGCTCTGCGCCCGACGTGCCTCAGGACGACCATGCGGGCGTGGCGGCCGCCGGCACACGCGTGCCCGCCGCTCGGCCCTCCAGCACCTCGCGCACGTCCTCCGGCCACGCGGCCGCCTGCAGGCGGCCGT
>DATBIZ010000442.1:0-7191 GCA_036556645.1 Vicinamibacteria bacterium
GCACACGTCGGCGTCGCCGCGGCGCGCGCGGACGAAGTCCTCGAGCGTCTCCGCGAGCGCCGGCCAGCGCGGCGAGCGCACCACCAGCCCGGCGGCGCGGTTGCGCGTCGCGGCCTGGAGCTGGCGCCGGTAGGTGGTCTCCGGGATCCCGAGCAGGTCCGCGCCCCGCCGGGCGATCCCCTCCGACATCCGGTCCGCGGTGAGGATCAGGTCCTCGGCCAGCCACTTGCCGATCGGCGCGGGCGCGGTCCCCCCGGCGAGCGCCGCCGCGATCTCGTGCGAAAGCGCCTGCCGGAACGTCTGCACCGCGTCCGGTCCGGCCAGCGGCGGCTTCGGCATCGCGGGCTGGGGTTCCGCCACCGCCGCGGGTGCCACGTCGGCCGGCGCGGCTGCCAGCGGCGGCTTGGCGGCGCCGAAGCCCTGCAGGTCCACGACGTCCACCTCGGGCGCGTCGCAGAACAGCACCGAGGTGAGGACCAGGTTCTGCAGCTCGCGCACGTTGCCGGGCCACGCGTACGATTCGAGCTCCCGCTCCGCGCGCGCGGTGAAGTGGTGCGCCGGCCGCCGGTAGAGCGCGGCGAACTGCTGCAGGAAGATGTTCGCGAGGTGGACGATGTCCTCGCGCCGCTCGCGCAGCGGCGGCACCTCCAGGCGCACCACGTTGAGGCGGTGGAACAGGTCCTCGCGGAAGCGGCCCTGGCCCACCCGCGCCTTCAGGTTCGCGTTGGTCGCGGCCACGATGCGCACGTCCACCGTGCGCGGGGTCACGCCGCCGACCGGCGTGAACTGCTTCTCCTGCACGAACCGCAGCAGCTTGCCCTGCAGGTCGAGCGGCAGCTCGCCGATCTCGTCGAGGAACACGGTGGCGCCGTCGGCCTGGGCCAGACGCCCGATCTTCCGGGCGTGGGCGCCGGTGAAGGCCCCCTTCTCGTGGCCGAACAGCTCGCTCTCGATCAGCGAGGGCGAGATCGCGCTGCAGTCCACCACCACCACGCTCTTCTCGTGGCGGTTGCTCAGCTCGTGCACGGTGTGCGCGAGCATCTCCTTGCCCGTGCCGCTCTCGCCGGTGATGAGCACGGTGGTGTCCGTGCGCGCGATCTTCCGCACCGTGGCCAGCAGCGACTCCATCGCCGCGGACCGGTAGGCGAGGCGCGACCCGTGCACGAAGCGGCGCAGGTCGGTGACCTCGGCCTCCAGGCGCTCCTTCTCCGCGCGCTCGCGCTCCCGGTCGCGCTCGAGCAGCCGCGCCCGGTCGAGCGCCACGGCCATCTCCGACGCCAGCGCGTCGAGCAGCCGGCGGTCGGAGCCCTCGAACGAGACCCGCGAGGAGGCCACCTCGATGACGATGCCTCCCAGGCAGCGGTCCTGGAGGAGCAGCGGGAGCGCGCACACCGCCGGCTCCTCCGCCTCGGGGCCCGGCTCGGAGACGAAGTCGCGCTCGCGGCAGGCGCGCTCGACCAGCGCGAGGTCGGCTTCGCGCAGCGCCAGCGGCCCCGCGCCCGAGTCGTGCCGCTGCAGCCCGCCCAGCAGCTCCAGGCCTCCGGAGCGCACGCGCTCGAGCACGCCGGCGCGGCGCACGTGCAGCGTCTCGAACAGGCGCTCGCAGAAGCGGGAGGCCAGCTCGACCGGGTCGGTGGCGGCGGCGACCACGGCCACCGAGTCGAGCAGCAGCCTCATGTTCCGGTAGTCCTTCGACTTGTCCCCGGTGAAGATCCCCTGCAGGCGGTCGAGGCTGCGCACGTGCTCGACGTCCGACCCCTTCTCCCACACGCGCACACAGCCGGCGTTGCCCCGCCGCGCCGCGCTGAGGGCCTGGTCCGCCCGCCGGATCAGCTCCTGCGCCGCGATGCCTTCGGCCGGGTCCGCCACCGCCACGCCGGCGCTGAACTCCAGGCGCAGCGTGCCGCCGTGATAGCGGTGCTCGGACAGCCGCGCGACCACGTTCTCCGCGACCACCCGGCCGTCGTCGCCGGAGCTGTCGAGCAGCACGCCGCCGAACGTGGCGCCGCCGTAGCGCGCCACGTGGTCTTCGCCGCGGAGGCCGGCGCGCAGCACGACCGCGACCTCGCGCAGCACGTGGTCTCCCGAGCGCCGGTCCAGCCGCTCGTTCACCCAGGCGAAGTCGTCGGGCCCGAGCAGGAGCAGCGCGGCCGGCCGCCGCGTCTCCGCGACGTGCGCGAGCGCGGCCTCGACCTCGACCTGGAAGTGCGCGCGGTCGGGCAGCTCGGTGACCTGGTCGATCAGGGTGCGCGACACGGTGCGCGTGTGCGCGGCGAAGGCGGCCGCCAGCCCGAGGAAGCTCTCCCACCAGGGCTCGTCGCTGAGCGCGTCGATCGCGGTCGCGAACCAGAGCAGGTCGCGGCCGTTGCCGGACGGGTCGGGCTCGAACCGCAGCCCGATCCACACCGTCAGCTCGGGGTGGCCGCGCGAGGGCCGCCGCCGGCCGGGCGGCGGCTCCTCCGGCCGCGCCCCGCCGCGGAGCGGGATCCGGTAGAGGACGCCGCCCGCGGTGCGGCTGGCCACGCAGAACGGCGCCTCCACCGCCGCGTGCTCCACGAGCCGCCCGTGCACCTCCGCCGCCGCCGCCGTGTCGGCCAGCTCGGCCACGGGGGCGAGCGACCCGTCGGCGATCAGGATCTCGCGCTCCCCCGAGACCCCCGGCGGCACGTACAGCGCGACCGAGCCGGCCCCGCTGAAGCGGCCGACCAGGCGCACGTAGGAGCGCAGGATGTCGGTCGCGTCGCTCATCCGCGGTGTCGGCGCAGGGTGAGCGGAGGGGACCCTGGGCCGAGGGTGGGATCGTCCGTCACCGGCCCGACACCGTCAAAACGGCTGGACGGCCGGAGTGATCCAGGTCACAACGGGGCCCGTGCTACAGTCGAGCGTCGCCCCATGCTCCGGAAGCTCGCCGCCCTTCTCCTCCTCGCCGTCGCGCTCGGGTGCGGCGAGAACAGCCCCGGCGGACCCTCCGAGTCCGAGGACTGCTCGACCGTCGGCCAGGTCGAGTTCGTGCGCGACACGCTCCGCGAGATGTACCTCTGGTACCGCGACCTGCCCGACCCTCCGGTGTCGAGCTTCGCCTCGCCCGAGGCGTACCTCGAGGCGGTGCGCGACAAGGCGCGGGACGAGAGCTACAGCTACATCGCCAACCGCGCGGAGAGCGAGGCGTTCTTCTCCGAGAGCCAGTTCATCGGCGTGGGCGTGAGCTACCGCCAGACCGGCGCCTCGGAGCTGCGGGTCACCCAGGTCTTCCCGGGCAGCCCCGCGGCCGAGGCCGGGCTCGAGCGCGGCGACTACCTGCTCGCGGTGAACGGCGCGGCGGTGGCGACGCTGCTCGCGAACGGCGGGCTCGACGCCGCCTTCGGGCCCTCCACGGCCGGCGTGGTGGTCCCCCTCGCCTGGCGCACGCCGGACGGGGTCGAGCTCTCGGCGCGGCTGACCAAGCGCGCGGTGACGATCCCGACCGTGTCGGACACGCGCGTGTTCGAGGTGAACCGCGTCGGGCGCGTCGGCTACCTCCACTTCCGGAACTTCGTCCAGCCGTCCACCGCCGCGCTCAACGCCGCCTTCGCGGAGCTGAGCGAGGCGGACGTGGACGAGCTGGTCCTCGACCTCCGATACAACGGCGGCGGGCTGATCTCGGTCGCGCAGCACCTGGGCGGGCTCATCGGGGGCGAGCGGACGCGCAACCAGGTGTTCGTGGAGTTCTTCCACAACGACAAGCAGACCTCGCGCAACCAGACGCTGCGCTTCGCGGTGCCCGCCAACGCGCTGGGCGTGTCGCGGCTGGTGGTGATCGCCACGCGCGCCTCCGCCTCGGCCAGCGAGTCGGTGGTCAACAGCCTGCGGCCGTTCGTTCCGGTGACCATCGTGGGCGACCGCACCTACGGCAAGCCGGTCGGACAATACGGGTTCGACTTCTGCGACAAGACCCTGTTCCCGGTCGCGTTCCAGGTGCGCAACGCGCGGGGTGAGGCGGAGTACTTCGACGGGATCCCCGCGGACTGCGCCGCCGCGGACGACCTCGACCACGAGCTGGGCGAGTCGCGCGAGGCCTCGATCGCGGAGGCGCTGCGCTATCTGCAGACCGGCACGTGCAGCTCCGCCGCCGCCACCGCCGCGCGGGCGCTGGCCGAGCGCGAAGCCCTGATCGGCCGCGGCCTGCCGCGCGACGGCTGGCGCCAGCTCCTCAACGCGCACTGACCCCGGCGCCGGCCGGCAACACGTAGAGCTCCTCGGCCAGGGCCGAGCGGTGCTCGTCTTCGGTCAGCGCGCCGACCGAGCGCAGCTTCGCGAGCAGGTTGTCCACCAGCGGCCGGAAGCCCGGCGAGAGCGCGCCGCTGGCGAAGGAGCGCTGGTACTTGCGGGGGCCGGGGACGAGCGCCACCAGGAACGCCATCTGCTTCGGGGTCAGCTCGGCGGGCTCGCAACCGAAGTAGCGGCGGCTGGCGGGACGCAGCCCGAACAGGTCCGGCCCCCACTCGATCACGTTGACGTAGATCTCCAGGATCCGGCGCTTGTCGAGCGTGGCCTCCAGCAGCAGCGCCAGCGACAGCTCCTGGAGCTTGCGTCCGAGCCGCTTGTCGCGCGAGAGGAACAGGTTCTTGGCGAGCTGCTGCGTGATCGTGGAGGCGCCGCGCGCCGCGCCGCCGCGGGCCCAGTTCGTGAGCAGGGCCGCCGGCAGCTCGGACAGGTCCACGCCGCGGTGGCCGAAGAAGCCGTAGTCCTCGCCCAGCAGCAGCGTCTCCACCATCAACGGCGGCACGTCTTCGATCGCGATGAAGTCGGGCGAGCCCGGCGAGACGTCGATCGCGCGCACGCCGCCGGCCGTGGTGGCGACCTCGTGCACGAACGCACCCCGCAGGCGCTCGAGCGCGGGCAGCACGCGGCGGGGCGGGGCGAAGTCGAGCCGCTGCGATACCCGGAACGAGGCGGGCACCCCCACCCGGCCGCTCACGGTCGCGTGCAGCGCCGCCGAGCCGAGGCCGCGGTCGTCGAGCACCGCCTGCGCGGCGACGGCCGGCGGCTCGAGCGCGGAGATCTCGAGCAGCCGCGCGAAGTCCACGCGCTCGACGTCGAGGGTCAGCTCCACCTGCGCGTCGGGGCCGACGTCCGTCACGCTCAGGGTGCCCGACGCCGACGCGCCGCCGGTCTTCACCCGCCAGGAGCGAAGCTCGAGCCGCCGCTCGGCGGCGCGCCACGTGCCGGACAGGCGCGCGTGCACCGCCGTGGGCTGGCCGTAGGACGGCACCGCGTCGTCGGCCGCGTCGAGCGAGGCGAACCGCACCTCCTCCGCCTGCACGTCCACCTCGAACGCGGTGCGCTCCGGCGACCTCACGAAGGATGCGACGCCGCCGAGCACGCCGGCGTCGAGCAGCGGGGCGCCCGCCCGCGCGATGGTGACCACGCCGCCGAGGCGCGCACGGTCCGCGCGCAACTCGAGCTCGCGGCGGCCGGCGTCCTCACGCCACGCCGCCCGCAGGCCGCTCGCCGGACGCCGCAGCTCGATCCGGCCAGGAGCCGCGACGTGCCATTCGGTCGGCACCGCTTCCACGGTCAGCGATGCGGGACCGCTCCACCGCGCGCGGCCGACCACCAGCCGTCGCGCGGCATCGAAGGCCGCCTCGTCGGCCTCGAGGGTCCAGGTGCCCGGCTTGCTCAGGCGCGCGCGGCGGATCACCACCAGCGGATGCAGGCCCAGGCGCACGCTCTCGGCCGTGAACTGGAGCCCGCGCCGCTGGGCCGCGCCTGCGAGGCGGGCGGCGACGGCGCGCTCGGCGGGTGCGCGCGCCAGCCAGAGGGCTCCGGCGCAGGCGAGGACGAGCGCGGCGAGGAGCGGCAGGGTGCGGCCGTACCGCCCCCGGGGGTTCACGGCCGTAGCCTAACCGCTCGCGGAGTTCGCATAAACTCGGCGCTTCCGCCGCTCTTCCGCGAGGTGTCCATGCCGATGCTGTCGCTGTTGGTGAGCGTGACCGTGGCCGCGGCCGCGACCGCGCCGGGCCCGCCGTCCGTCGTCGAGCTCCGCACCGAATACAAGGCGCAGCCGCTCGGCATCGACGCCGCGCGGCCGCGCTTGAGCTGGAAGC
This sequence comes from Vicinamibacteria bacterium, assembly GCA_036556645.1. GTDB lineage: Bacteria > Acidobacteriota > Vicinamibacteria > Fen-336 > Fen-336 > DATKEG01. The sequence continues at coordinate 6,087 of DATBIZ010000442.1, forward strand.
TGCGCTCGCCGGCACGCGGTGTGGTCCAGAGCGCCTACCAGGTGCAGGTGGTGCCGGATGCGGCCCGGTTCGCGGACCGCGTGAGCTTCTGGGACACGGGCAAGGTCGCCTCCGACCGCTCCGTCCACGTCGCCTACGCGGGCCCGCCCCTCCAGTCGTCCCGCCGCTACTACTGGCGCGTGCGCGTGTGGGACGGCGGCGGGGCCTCGTCGCGGTGGAGCGACCCGGCCTGGTGGGAGATGGGCCTGCTCGCGCCCGCGGACTGGACCGCGCAGTGGATCGAGCCCGGCCTCGACGAGGACACCGCGCGCTCGCAGCCGGTGCCGATGCTGCGCGGCCGCTTCCTCGTGGACGGCGCGGTGCGCTCCGCGCGCGCCTACGTGACCGCGCTCGGCCTCTACGAGATGGAGATCAACGGCCGGCGCGTGGGCGACGAGCTCTTCACGCCGGGCTGGACGAGCTACAAGCGCCGCCTGCAGTACCAGACCTACGACGTGACCTCTCACCTCCGGCGCGGCGAGAACGCAGCGGGCGCGATGCTGGGCGACGGCTGGTACCGCGGCTATCTCGCCTGGAACGACCGGCGGAAGATCTACGGCGACAAGGTCGCGCTGCTGGCCCAGATCCGCATCGTGTATGCCGACGGGCGCGTGCAGGTGGTCGGCACCGATTCGAGTTGGAAGGCGGCACGGGGGCCGGTGCTGATGTCCGAGATCTACATGGGCGAGACCTACGACGCGCGGCTCGAGCGCGCGGGCTGGAGCGCGCCCGGCTTCGACGAGAGCGGCTGGGCCGGCGTGCGCGTGGCCCCCGTCGCCGCCCGCGCGCTGGTGGCGCCCGCGGGCCCGCCGGTCCGCCGCATCGAGGAGGTCCGCCCGGTGGCGGTGCGCAAGACACCGGCCGGCGATACCGTCGTGGACTTCGGGCAGAACATGGTCGGCTGGGTCCGCCTGAAGGTGCAGGGCCCCGCCGGCGCCACCGTGAAGCTGCGCCACGCCGAGGTGCTCGACAAGGACGGCAACTTCTACACCGCGAACCTGCGTGCGGCGACCCAGCTCGTGACCTACACCCTCAAGGGCGGCGCCGAAGAGGTCTACGAGCCGCG
>DATBIZ010000443.1:0-1982 GCA_036556645.1 Vicinamibacteria bacterium
CCTTCCGGGTCCACGAACGCGTTGCGCTTCGCGCGCGCCAGCCGGCTCTTCTCGCGGGCCAGGTCGCGGCGGATGCCGCGCAGCACCGTCGTGCGCGTGTTGCCCTCGAGCACGACGAAGTGCCCCTTCTTCCGCGGGTGCTCCCACACGAGCATGGGGTCCACCGGGACCCAGCCCATGCTCACGATGGAGCGGCTCAACGCGCGCACGCCCTTGTAGGTCTCGCGCAGGCGCGCCTCGAGCCGCTCCTGCAGCTTCTCGTCGAACAGGCGCGCCGGCTTGTCGTAGCCGGGCCGCTCGTCCGCGGCGAGCCGCGGGTTGTTGGGATCGAGGTAGAGCTGGTCGAGGCTCACCTTGATCGGGGACTTGAGGTCGATGGACATGGGCGGTCTCTCCCGAGGGCCGGCAGCCGACCAGTATAGCGGTTGACCCTGCGGGGCGCCGCGCATAGTGTCCGCCGATGCCCCAGGACAAGCCGCCGCGCCTGCTGCACGCGGGCGTCTTCCTCGTCACCTTCTCCGGGCTGACGTTCGAGATCGGCCTCACGCGGATCTTCTCGGCCACGATCTGGTACCACTTCGCGTTCGTGGCGATCTCGGTCGCCCTGCTCGGGTGGGGGCTCGGCGGCTTCGCGGTGCACCTGCTGCGGTCCCGGGCCGCCCCGTCGCTGGACCGCGCGGGCGCGCTCACCCTGGCCTACGCCGCGGCGATCCCGCTCTGCCTGTGGCTCATCGTCGCCTTCCCCTTCCATCCCGCGCGCCTGCCCCTCTACTTCGCCGTGTCGCTGGCGCCGTTCCTGCTCGCCGGCAGCGCGCTCGCGATCGTGTTCGCGCTGCATCGCCGGGGTGCCGCGCGGCTGTACTTCGCCGACCTGCTCGGCGCCTCCACGGGCGCGCTCGGCGTGGCCGTGCTCCTGGCCCGCCTGGGAGCGGAAGGCGCGGTGCTTTCCGCCTCGCTCGCCGCGGTGGCCGCCGCGGCCTGCCTGTCGCGCCGCGCGCGGCCGTGGTCGGCGGCCGCCGCCGTGGTGGCGCTGCTCGCGCTCGTGGTCCACGGACGCACCGGCGCCTTCGGCATCCGCAGCGCCCCCACGAAGGGCATGTACCGCCACATGGCCGCCGAGCCGGCCGCGCGCGTGGACCAGACCGGCTGGAACTCCTACTCGCGGATCGACGCGGTGACGGGGTTCGGGGGCTCGCTGGCGCGCCTGTACATCGACTCGGACGCCTGGACCGACGTCCACCGCTGGGACGGGCGCGTCGAGAGCCTGGCCGGCGCGGACCGCTGGTTCCGCGCGCTGCCGTTCCGGGTGGTGCCCCGGGGGCGCACGCTCGTGATCGGGCCGGGAGGCGGGTCGGACGTGCTGGTGGCGCTCGCCTCCGGCCATCGGGTGACCGCCGTCGAGCTCAACCCGCTGGTCCTGCGCTTCGTCCGCCACTACGGCGACGCGGCCGGGCGCCTCTACGACCACCCGCTGGTCGACACGCACCTGAGCGAAGGCCGCACGTTCCTGGCGCGGACGCGCGCGCGCTTCGACGTGATCTTCCTCGGGTTCGTGGACTCGTGGGCGTCGGTCGCCTCCGGCGGCCTGTCGCTCTCGGAGAACTACCTCTACACGACGGACGCGTTCCGCGCCTATCTCGACCACCTGACCGACGACGGCGCCCTGGTGATCATGCGCTGGCACGCGGACGTCCCGCGCCTGCTCGCCAACGCGGTGGCCGTGCTCGGGGCCGAGGAGGCGCGCCGGCGCGTGGCCGTGGTGATGGAGCCCGGCGGTACCGCGGAGCAGCCGCCGCAGATGATCTTCATGCTCCGTCGCCGGCCGTTCACCGAGGCCGAGGCGGACGACCTGATGTCGTGGCCGGGCGCGCGTCCGGTGATCGTGCCGGGCCGCGCGGACGGGCCGCCGGACGCGGCGGGCCTCCTCGCCGGCCGGATCACGCTCCCGGAGTACGCGGGCCGCGGCAAGGAGCGCGCCGGCC
>DATBIZ010000444.1:0-2080 GCA_036556645.1 Vicinamibacteria bacterium
GTGACGGACGGCGCTCCCCAGCGCTACGAGGTCCAGACCGCCGCCGGCTACCTCTCCGCCAGCGACAAGCGCCTGCTGATCGGGCTGGGTGCCGCGGTGGCGGCCAGGCGGGTGGAGATCCGCTGGCCGTCCGGTGCCCTGCAGAGGCTCGAGAACGTCCCCGCGCGGCAGGTCCTCACCGTCACGGAACCTGCCTCGTGATCACCCGCCGGAGCCTGCTGGCCCTGCTCGCCGGGTGGCCCGCCCGCGCGCTCGCGCAGGGCGTCTCCTCGCGCGGCGTGAAGCCGCAGCCCCGCGGCAAGCCCTCCGGCCGGCCTTTCCATGCGCGCCTCACCGACGTGGCGGCGCCGGCCGGGCTCACGCGGCCGATCGTCTACGGCGGAGTGGACGCCAAGAGCTACATCGTCGAGGTGGTCGGCTGCGGCGTGGCCTTCTTCGACTACGACAACGACGGCTGGCTCGACGTGCTGACCCTGAGCGGCACGCGCCTGGAGGGCGCGCCCGCGGGGGCCACGAACCGGCTGTACAAGAACAACCGCGACGGCACGTTCACCGACGTCACCGAGAAGGCCGGCCTCGTGCGCGCGGGCTGGGCCTCGGCGGTGACGGTGGGCGACTACGACAACGACGGCTTCGACGACCTGTTCCTCACGTATTACGGCCGGAACGTGCTCTACCGCAACAACGGCGACGGCACGTTCACGGACGTGACCGCCAAGGCGGGCCTGCTCCAGGAGGCGGTCCGCTACGGCGCCGGCTGCACCTGGGTGGACTACGACCGGGACGGCCACCTGGACCTGTTCGTGGCCAACTACCTCGACACCACGCTCGAGAAGCTGCCGCGGCCGGGCGACAACCCCGACTGCCGCTTCCGCGGCGTGCCCGTGAACTGCGGCCCGCGGGGGCTGCCCCCCGGGTTCGTGCAGCTCTACCGCAACAACGGCGACGGCACGTTCACGGACGTGAGCCGCGCGTCCGGGGTGGCGGCGGCCCGCGGCTCGTACCCGATGACCACGGTGGCCGCCGACTACGACGACGACGGCTGGCCGGACGTCTACGTGGCGTGCGATTCCACGCCGAGCTGGCTCTTCCGCAACCAGCGCGACGGGACGTTCCGCCAGGAGGGCCTCGAGCGCGGCGTGGCGCTCAGCGAGGACGGCCTGGAGCAGGCGGGGATGGGGGTGGCGGTCGGCGACTACGACCTCGACGGCCAGCTCGACATCTTCAAGACCAACTTCTCCGACGACACCAACGTGCTCTACCGGAACGACGGCGGGGGCTACTTCACGGACGCCACCATCCGCGCCGGCCTGGGCGTGGAGACGCGCTACGTCGGGTGGGGCGCGGGCATGGTGGACCTCGACAACGACGGGCTGCCGGACCTGTTCGTGGTCACGGGCAGCGTGTATCCCGAGGTGGAGCGCGCGGTGCCGACCTACCCGTTCCGCACGCCGCGCCTGGTGTTCCGCAACCTCGGAGGCGGCCGTTTCGAGGAGCTGATCGAGGAGGCGGGCCCCGGGGTGGCCGCCCTGCACGCGAGCCGCGGCTGCGCGTTCGGCGACTTCGACAACGACGGCGACGTGGACGTGCTGGTGATGAACATGAACGAGCCGCCGTCGCTGCTGCGCAACGACGTCACCGGCGGCGGCCACTGGCTGAAGGTGCTGCTCCAGGGCGTGCAGAGCAATCGCAGCGCGATCGGGGCCCGCGTGGTGGCGCGCTACGGCGGCCGCGCCCAGGCGCAGGAGGTCAGCGCGCAGTCGAGCTTCTACTCGGTCAACGACCGCCGGCTGCACTTCGGCCTGGGCCCGGCCACCTCCGCGGAGCTGACCATCCGCTGGCCGGTCGGGGTCACGGAGAAGATCGCGGGGGTGGAGGCCGACCAGCTGGTGGTCGTGCGCGAGGGAGCGGGAATCGTCCGGCGGGACCGGTTCCGGAAAAGGAGCTGACACGATGACGCGACGTCGCTGGGGGATGGGACTCGTCGCCGCGGCCGTCCTCTGGGGGCCGCCACGGCTCGCCGCGCAGCCCGCGCCGGCGTCGGCCCCGGCGGCGGGGCCGGCGCGGATCAAGCTCGACC
>DATBIZ010000445.1:0-3202 GCA_036556645.1 Vicinamibacteria bacterium
GAAGCGGAAGCACTACCGCCGGACGCGCGGCCACCGGCAGTCCTTCACCGCGCTCCGGATCGACGGCATCGAGATCTAGACTGACGCGCGGCGGGCGGGCCGGCGAGCGGCTCCGGGAGCCTCCGGACGCCGCTCCAATTCGTTTGTGAGGCGGTGAGGGCGACATGGCGCACAAGAAGGGCCAGGGGTCGAGCCGCAACGGGCGGGACAGCAACTCGCAGCGCCTCGGCGTGAAGCGCTTCGGCGGGCAGTCGGTGCGCGGCGGGACCATCATCCTCCGCCAGCACGGGACGAAATGGAGGCCGGGCAAGAACGTGGGCCTGGCCAAGGACCACACGTTGTTCGCGCTGGCCGACGGCTTCGTCCGCTACGAGGACCACGGATCGCGCGGCCTGCGCGTCAGCGTGCTGCCCGCCGCGAGCTGACGGCAGCCACCGGCGCTCCGGCTGGTCGCCGGGTGCGCGGCAGCCATGTTCGTCGATCGGGTCAAGATCTTCGTCAAGGGCGGTGACGGCGGGCGCGGATGCGTGAGCTTCCGCCGCGAGCCATACGTCCCGCGCGGCGGGCCCGACGGCGGCACCGGGGGCCCGGGGGGCGACGTGCTGCTCGAGGCGGTTTCCCATCAGAACACGCTGCTTCCGCTCCGCTATCACACCGAATACCGGGCGGAGCGCGGCGAGCACGGCGGCCCCCAGAACCGGACGGGCGCGCGGGGGCAGGACACCGTGATCGCGGTGCCGCCCGGCACGTCGGCGCTGGACGAGGCGACCGGCGAGCCGCTGGGCGAGGTGCTGCGCGAGGGCGAGCGCCTCGTGGTGGCCCGCGGCGGCAAGGGCGGCCGCGGGAACCGCTCGTTCCTGTCCAACCGCAACCGCGCGCCGCGCGAGGCGGGGCCGGGCGGCGTGGGCGAGGAGCGCTGGCTGCGCCTGGACCTGCGCCTGATCGCCGACGTCGGCCTGCTCGGGTTCCCCAACGCCGGGAAGTCCACGCTGCTCTCCACGATCTCGGCCGCGCGGCCCAAGGTCGCCGACTACCCGTTCACCACGCTCACGCCGGTGCTCGGGGTGGTGGAGGCCGACGAGCGGAGCTTCGTGGCCGCGGACATCCCGGGCATCATCGAGGGCGCCCACCAGGGCGCCGGCCTGGGCCTCCAGTTCCTGCGGCACGTGGAGCGCACGCGGGTGCTGCTGCACGTCGTGGACGCCTCGGGCCTCTCGGGCCGCGACGCCGCGGACGACCTGAGGGCCGTGCGGGAGGAGGTGCGGCAGTGGAACCCCGAGCTGCTCGGCCGCCCGCAGCTCGTGGCCGCGACCAAGCGCGACGCGGTGGACCCCGCGCACGACCCGCTGCCGGGGCTGGAGCAGGCGGCCCGCTCGCTCGGGCTGGAGGTGGTCCCGGTCGCCGCGGTCACCGGGGCGGGGCTGCCGGAGCTGAAGCGGCGCCTGCTCGCGCTGGTCGAGGCGGCCCGGGCGGAGCTGGCGGAGCAGAGCGCGTGAGGCGCGGGGTGCTGGGCGGCACGTTCGACCCGATCCACCTCGGGCACCTGCGCGCGGCCGAGAACGCGCGCGAAGCGCTCGGCCTCGACCAGGTGCTCTTCATCCCCTCCGGCAGCCCGCCGCACCGGGGCGCGCCGCTCTCCTCCGCGCTCGACCGGTTCGCCATGGTGGCGCTGGCCACCGCCGGGCAGCCGTCGTTCGTGGCCTCGGACGTCGAGCTCGCGCGCGACGGGCCGAGCTACACCGCCGACACGATGGCCGCGCTGCGGCGGGAGGGGCCCGCGGACCAGCTCTTCCTGATCGTGGGCAGTGATACGTTCCCCGAGATGGCTACCTGGAGGGACCCGGAGCGCCTCTTCGCCTCGTGCACGGTGGCGGTGGCCGAGCGGCCCGGCGCCGCGGCCCCCGAGCTGGCCGCCGCGCGGGGCTCCGGGTTGAGGGTGGAGCGGGTGAGCGGCCCCGGCCTGGCCGTCTCCGCGACCGAGGTCCGCCGGCGCGTGCGCGAAGGCCTCAGCGTGCGCTACCTGGTGCCGGACGGCGTGGCCGACTACATCGCGAAGCGAGGGCTCTACCGTTGAAGGTCGCCACTCCGCAGAAGGCCGCGCGGGCGGCCCTCGCCAAGAAGGCCACCGACGTCGTGATCCTCGACCTGCGCAAGGTCACCGAGTTCACCGACTACTTCGTGCTCGCCTCCGCCGCGAACCAGCGCCAGCTCCTGGCGGTGGCGGACGCGGTGATGGAGGCGTTGCGCGAGCAGGGACTGCGCCCCTCGCACATCGAGGGGTACCCGAAGCAGGAGTGGATCCTGCTCGACTACGGCGACTTCGTCTTCCACGTGTTCACGCCGCGCATGCGCGCCTTCTACGACCTGGAGCGGCTCTGGGGCGGCGCCAGCCGCATCGAGGTGGCCGGATGACCGTGGCCGCGCCCGACGTCCTGGGCAACGTGGTGGCGGTCTCGCCGGCGATGCGGGAGCTGCTCGACGTCGCCACCAAGGTCGCCCAGGCCAGGAGCCCCGTGCTGGTGGAGGGGGAGAGCGGCAGCGGCAAGGACCTGCTGGCGCACTGGCTGCACTACAAGGGCCCGCGCCGCGACGGCCCGTTCCTGAAGATCCACTGCCCGTCCATCCCCGAGGACCTGCTCGAGTCGGAGCTGTTCGGCCACGAGCGCGGCGCCTTCACCGACGCACGGCAGGCCAAGGCCGGCAAGATCGAGCTGGCGCAGGGCGGCACGCTCTTCTTCGACCAGATCGAGGACCTGAGCCTGCCCCTGCAGGCCAAGCTGCTGCGCGTGGTCGAGGAGCGGAAGTTCGAGCGCCTCGGCGGCACGCGCACGATCGAGGTGGACGTGCGGTTCGTCTCCGCCTCCACCGCCAACCTGCGCAAGGCGGTGCAGGCCCGGACCTTCCGCGAGGACCTGTACCACCGCCTGGGGGTCGTGCCGCTCCAGGTGCCGCCGCTGCGCGAGCGGCGCGAAGACATCCTTCCCCTCGCCGAGACCTTCCTGCTGCGCGAGCGCGAGGGCAAGGGCCTGCGCGCGCGCGCGTTCGCGTCGGAGACCGTGGACGCCCTGCGCGGGTACCACTGGCCGGGCAACGTGCGCGAGCTGCGGGCGACGGTGGAGCGGGCGGCGCTCTATGCGCGCGAGGAGGTCGTGACCTGCGCCGCGCTGCCGGCGCAGATCCTGGAGCGCCCCTCGGCCTTGTG
>DATBIZ010000446.1:0-10188 GCA_036556645.1 Vicinamibacteria bacterium
ATCCGGCACCACGTGTCGGAGAGCCACCGGCACGAGGGCGAGGTGCTCGGCTTCGACATCAGCGTCCCGCGCTCCTCGATGGCCGCGTTCGTGGACGCGGCGCGCGCGCTGCTCGCGTCCCGCTGGCCGTTCCTTCGCGTCTGTGACTTCGGCCACTGGGGCGACGGGGGCGTGCACCTGAACCTGATCTGGAAGAAGGAAGACGCGCCGAAGCCGACCCCGGAGATGAAGGCCGAGCTGCAGCCGCTCGTCTACGACCTCGCGGTGACCCGCTTCCGCGGCAGCTTCAGCGCCGAGCACGGCGTGGGCCCGCACAACCAGCTCTTCTACGACCGCTACACCCCCGAGGTGGTGCGCGAGGTGTGCCGCGCGCTGAAGGCGCGGCTCGACCCCCTGGGCCTGCTCGGCACCACCCGCCTGGGCTGAGCCTCGTGCTCAGCGGCTGCATCGCCGCAGCACCTGGGCGGTGATCTCCGCGCTGGTCGGCGGGTTCTCGGCCAGCCCGAGGCTGTGGAGCGCCTCGTGCACGGCGACCGCGGTCGCGTGGCGGGAGCGGGCGGAGGATTCGCGGACGAACTGACGCCCGCACACGAACACCACGCGCGATCCCGGCGCCGTCACCGCGAGGGTCGCGTCCCGCTCGCACGCGGGCAGGTCGGTCCCGTCCATGAACACGACCAGCCGCAGGTACGCCTCGGGGCTCACGCCCAGGTCGGCCAGCTTGCCGTCCAGCCGCCGGCCCGCCGCGTCCTGGAAGTCCGAGAAGACGGCCTGGCAGGCCGGGGCGCCGAGCCAGCGCGCGGCGTTCTCGAGCGCCTTGTGGAGGGCCCGGCGCGTGGGCGCGTCCGCGATGTTCACGCGCCTCCAGCCGCCCGGATCGCGAGGGGAGGACGAGGCGTCGGATGCGGCGGCGCCGGCCGAGAGGCCCGCGACCAGGCAGGCGGCGAGCGCGGCCGGACGGATCCCTGCACCGTACATGAGCGGCTCCTTTCGCCGGAGAGCCGCTTGGCCAAGCGAGAACCGGTATCAGGGGAGAACGACGGAGACGGGGGCCGGAAGGTTGTGGGCGCGCCCTGGGGTTTTCCTGGGGATTCTTGCGGCCAGCGGAGCGGCGGAGGTCGGTGCGCCCGCCCGCAGGCGGTCTGGCTTACGATGTCGGCTTCGGTGGACGCGACGGACATCCGACAGGAGGATCGAGTGGACACCCGACTGCTTGCCTGTGCCGTGGCCACGTTCCTGCTGGCCGATCCTTCCGCCGGCGCGGACGCGGAGCGCTTCTGGCCGCACTGGCGCGGACCGCTGATGACCGGCGCCGCCGCCCGCGGCAACCCGCCCGTCGAGTGGAGCGAGACGAAGAACGTGAAGTGGAAGGTCGAGATCCCGGGCCTCGGCTCCAGCACGCCGGTGGTCTGGGGGGACCGGCTCTTCGTCCAGACCGCGGTGCCGACGGGCGAGGGCGGCAAGCAGCGGTTCCTGGTCGTCGCCATCGGACGCCAGGACGGCAAGGTCCTCTGGCAGCGCGTGGTGCGCGAGGAGGCCCCGCACGAGGGCCATCACGCCACCAACACCTACGCGTCGGCTTCGGCGCTCACCGACGGCCAGCACGTGTACGCGTTCTTCGGCTCGCGCGGCCTCTACGCGCTCGACCTGGGCGGGAACGTGAAGTGGGAGAAGGACCTCGGCGACATGAACGTGAAGATGGGCTTCGGCGAGGCGGCTTCGCCCGTGCTGCACGGCGACAAGCTGGTCGTCAACTGGGACCACGAGGGCGAGTCGTTCATCGTCGCGCTCGACAAGCGGACGGGCAAGGAGGTCTGGCGCGTGGCGCGAGACGAGAAGACGTCGTGGTCCACGCCCCTGGTGGTGGAGCACGCCGGCCGCGCGCAGGTGATCACGAGCGCCACCAGCCGGGTGCGCAGCTACGACCTGGCCACCGGCGCCCTGGTCTGGGAAGCCTCCGGCATGACCGCCAACGCGATACCCACGCCGGTGCACCAGGACGGCGTCGTGTTCCTGACCAGCGGCTTCCGCGGCAACGCGCTCCTGGCGGTGGACCTGGCGGGCGCGAAGGGCGACGTGACCAACACCCCGGCCGTCCTCTGGCGCTACGACCGCGATACGCCCTACGTGCCCTCGCCGCTGCTCTACGGCGGGCAGCTCTACATCTTGAAGAGCAACAGCGGGGTGCTCTCCGCGTTCGACGCCAAGACCGGTCGCAAGCTCTTCGGCGAGCAGCGCGTGGAGGGCGTGCCGAACGTGTACGCGTCTCCGCTCGGGGCGGGAGGGCGCGTCTACATCGCGGGCCGCGACGGGGGAGTGGCGGTCCTGCAGCACGGGCCGGAGTTCAAGCCGCTCGCGGTGAACCGCCTCGACGACGGCTTCGACGCCTCCCCGGTGGCGGTGGACGACGAGCTGTACCTGCGCGGGCGCAAGTACCTCTACCGGATCTCCGCGAACTGAGCGGCGCGCGGCGCAGGCCGCGCCCGAGCCCCCTGCCCGGAGAAGGGCAGGTGCATCAAGCCGTTGGAGCCCCCCGTGTCGGTGGTCACTGCGCCGCTCTGCGGTGCCGCTAGACTCGACCCGGCTTGTTCTCCTCCTCGGAGGCCGGGGTGCGGGCACCCATGGCGGGCCGGGCCGCTCGGACGTTCGCGCTGGCCGCCGGCCTGGCCGCCGCGGCCGCGCCCCGCGCCGCCGCCGCGCCACGATCGGTGCTCGCCAGCTACAGCTTCGAGGACGAGGTCGCCACCGGCCCCGACACGTTCGCGATCTGGCAGGGCGCGCGGCACACCTCCACCGGCCGCGGGCGCGTCGCGCTCAGCGGCGCGTTCCACCTCAGCGGCTACCGCTCGGTGGAGATCCGGGACGTGGCCGGCGACCGCGACTTCCCGGAGGTGCAGGGCTACTTCCCGCTGCGCACCTCGGGCCGGCTCTACTTCCACTTCGCGTTCCTCGTCACCGACGTGGCCGAGGAGCTCAACATCGCGCTCGCGGGGCCGCGCTTCTTCCAGGTGAAGAAGGACGGCATCGCGCTGTGGCTCGCCACGCGCGACGGACGGCTCGTCCACGTCACCAGGGGCGCGCGGCAGCCGCTGTTCGCGCTGGATCCCTTCACCTGGTACGCGGTGGACGTCGCCTACGACGTCGGGGAGGGGGTGTACTCGCTGAAGGTACGGCGCGAGGGGGACGGGGCACCGCTGGTCGCGCTGCGGGACCAGCCGAACGCGCCCGGCGCGTCCGGGTCCGCGGTGGACAAGTTCTCGTTCGTGGGCTCGCCGTTCGCGGACACCTCCAACGTGCACTACTACGTGGACGACGTCGTGATCGGGACGGACGAGGCGGTGACGCAGGTCGATTTCGTCGCGCCCGGCCGGCGCAAGCTGTTCGTGGACCTCTTCGCCGAGCACCAGCGGCGCCTGCGCGAGAAGCCGCGCTGCCTGCCGGTGGTCGCGCCCGAGGACCTGGGGATCCGCTCGTCGGACCTCGCCGCCGTCGGGCGCGAGGCGCTGGCCGCGATCGCGCGCGGCGTGCTGTCGGGCGAGCGGCTCGACCCCGCCCGGGCGGAGGAGCTGAGCGCCGCCTGGCGAGACCGCTTCGCGCCGGCGTTCGAGTGGAAGGCCGGCTGCGACGCGCTGGAGAGCGGCGAGGTCGGCGCGGCGCTGGCCCGGTTCGAGCGGGCGGCGGCGGCGGAGCCGGCCGCGCCGCTGATCGCGCTCTCGCGCGTCGTCGCGCTGGCCGCGCGGCGCCGGTTCCGCGAGGCCGACGAGCTGCTCCTGGGCCTCGGCGACGCGCGCGAGGATCCCCGCTACGCGGTCGTCTCCGCGTACGTCGGCCTGGCCCGCGGCGACCTCGACCGCGCGGAGGAGTGGCTGCGCGATCCCGCGGCGCGCCTGTTCGATCGCGAGTCGAACCCGCTGCTGGCGGCCCTGGAGCGGGCGTTCCCGGACGACCTCGCGGCCGCGCTCCGCCGCCGCCTCGGGCCCCTCTTCCAGGACCGGCTCGAGGAAACCCTGGTGGCCGAGCAGTACTACCACGTGCAGCTCTGGCGCGGGCGCTACGACCGCGCGCGCGACTACGCCCTCGGCATGGCCGCGCGCCTGCGGCAGATCGGCCTGCCGCCGGGCGTCTGGCAGGCCCGGGCGGGCGATGCCGCGTTCCACCGGCGCGACCTCGCCGAGGCGCGGGAGCTGTACCTGACGGCGCTCGGCGGCGAGCGGGATGCCGCGGCGCGGATGGCCCTCTTGCTGAAGCTGGCGGACGTCGCGCACCTGACCGGCGACCTGGCCGGCGAGCGCGCCCTGCGGGAGCACTACTATGGAACCCTTGCGCAGTAGCCTGGCCGTGGTGGTGGTGTCGAGCGTGCTCGCCGCGGTGACGGTGGCGCGCGGCGGCAACGGCGGCCCGCGGCCGGGGGGCGACGACGCCTACCCGCGCGACATCACGCCCCCTGCCGGCACGCAGTACCCCTGCGCGCTCACCGCGCTGCCGCGCGAGCTGCCCGGCATCCCCGAGGCGGACCGCGCGTACATCAACCGCACCTACGCGGTGATCCTCCGCGCCACGCACGCGAAGCTGGTCGTGTTGAAGGCGCTCGAGAACCGCCGCGAGCTGCGGCTGGCCCTGGCGCGGTACCAGGACGCCACCCGGCCCCTCGCGCTGCGGCTGAGCGAGCCGCCTCCGGCCGGCCTGGCCGCGTTCCAGGAGGACGTGCTGCAGGCGCTCACGCTGCAGCAGGCGTTCTTCGAGGCCGCCGTTCCCCTGCGCGCGGGCGGGAGTCCGATGGCCGACGTCTACGCGATCCCGCAGGGCCGGCAGGCGTCCGCGAAGCTCGTCTCCGCCTGGGGCCGCATGCAGCAGCGCTACCCCGCGTGGTCCGCGGAGACCAAGGACAGCATCTACCACCACCTCTGCGCGCTGGACCTGTTCTGACTAGCAGCCGCGCGCGGGACCAGGAGCGCTAGCGGCCGGCCGTCACGCTGGCGATCACCGCGAACAGCCGGGCGGGCTCGATGGGCTTGGCGGCGTGGCGCGTGTAGCCGGCGCTCATCGCCTTCGCGCGGTCCTCGGGCCGCGCGTAGGCCGTGAGCGCCACCGCGGGGACGTCGCCGCCCGCCTCCGGCCCCAGCGCGCGCACGCGGCGGATCAGGGTGAGCCCGTCCTCTCCGGGCATGCCGATGTCGCTGATCAGCACGTCGAAGCGGCCGTCGCGGAACTGGCGCAGCGCGTCTTCGGAGGAGCCGGCGGTGGACACCACCGCGTGCCGCTCCACCAGCAGGCGCTGCACCATCTCGCGCGCGTCGGGGTCGTCGTCCACCACCAGCACGCGCACGCCGGCCAGGTTCACCGCCTCGTCCGCCCCGCCGGCCGCCTCCGCGCGCGCTCGGCGCGCGCCCGAGGCCGGCTCGGCCGCCGCCGCCACGCCGACCGCGAGCGGCAGCGTCACCACGAAGGCGGCCCCGCGGCCCACGCCCTCGCTCTCCGCGGTGACCGCGCCGCCGTGCAGCTCCACGAGCTGCTTCACGATGGAGAGCCCGAGACCCAGCCCGCCGAAGCGGCGCGTGGTGGAGGCGTCGGCCTGGCGGAAGCGGTCGAAGACGTGCGGCAGGAACTCCGGCGGGATCCCGGCGCCGGTGTCGGTGACCCGCACCTCGGCCTCCGCCCCCGAGCGGGCCAGACGCACCTGGATGCGCCCGTCGCGGGGCGTGAACTTGACCGCGTTGCTCAGCAGGTTCCAGAACACCTGCTGCAGCCGGCTCGCATCCCCGTTCACCGCCACCTCTCCGGGGGCGTCCAGGACCAGCTCGATCGCGATCTGGCGCGCCTGGGCCGCGGGCGCGGCGGTGTCCACGGCGGCCTGCACCACCGTCGCCAGGTCGAGACGCTCCACGCTCAAACGGACCTTCCCGGAGACGATCGCGCTCATGTCGAGGAGGTCCTGGATGATCGTGGCCTGCGCCCGGGCGTTGCGCTCGATCACGCCGATGCCCTGCAGGAGGTCCGGCGGCACGTCCGGCTTCAGGGAGAGGATGCGCGTCCACCCCAGCACCGCGTTGAGCGGCGTGCGCAGCTCGTGGCTGAGGGTGGCCAGGAACTCGTCCTTCATGCGGCTGGCGCGTTCGACCTCGGCGCGCGCGGCCTGCTCGGCCTCCAGGGAGTGGCGCAGCCGGCGGTCCATGCGGTCCTTCTCCAGCACGATGCCGGCGAGGTGCGTCGCGGAGCGGGTCAGCTCGCGGTCGCGCGCGCTCGGCTCGTGCGGACGCGTGTAGTACATGGCCACCGTGCCGAGCACGGTCCCGTCGCTCGCCATCACCGGGGTGGAGCAGCACGCCCCGAGACCGTGGGTGGCCGCCAGGTCGTGGAAGCCTTCCCAGAGCGGATCGCGCGCGACGTCGGTCACGTAGACCGGGCGCCGCTGGAAGGCGGCGGTGCCGCACGATCCGACGCTGGGCCCGATGGCCACGCCGTGGATGGCCTCGTTGTACGCCGCCGGCAGGCTCGGGGCGGCGCCGTGCAGGAGCCGCTCGCCGGAGTCGTCGAGGACCAGGATCGAGCACAACATCCCGTCCGTGGACTGGGCCTCGGTGGCGCGCGCGATGACCTCCAGCACCTCGCTCACCGGCGCGCCCACCGCGATCCGCTCCAGCACCCGCTTCTCGGCGGCGAGCGCGTCGGAGAGGAGCCGGAACCGGCTTTCGCTCCGCTCCAGCGACCGCTCGAAGTTCTTCAGGGCGTGGATGTCGGTGTTGGTGCCGAACCAGCGCACGATCCGGCCCTGCTCGTCCCTGATGGGCAGGGCCCGCCCGAGGTGCCAGCGAAACATCCCGTCGTAGCGCCGCAGCAGGTACTCGATCTCGTAGGGCTGGCCGGTGCGGAGGGCCTGCGGCCAGGCCTCCATGACGCGCCGCAGCCCCTCTTCCGTGTGCACGTCGCGCCAGCTCTCGAAGTCCACCGCGCCGACCGGCAGGCCCGTGTACTCGGACCAGCGCTGGTTGAAGTAGTCCACCTCGCCCTCCGGCGTGGCGGTGAACACGATCTGGGGCATCGCGTCCGCCAGCTCCCGGAAGCGCGCCTCGCTCTGGCGCAGCGCCGTCTCCCCGCGCTTCTTCTCGGTGACGTCCACCCCGTGCGCGAGGATCCCCGCGGTGCCGCCGTCGGGGCGGCGCATCGGCTGGTACACGAAGTCGAGGTAGGTCTCCTCCAGGCCCTCCTCCGGCGTGCGCCGGATCAGGACGCGGGTGTCGGTGCCCACGTAGGGCTCCCCGGTCGTGTAGACGCGGTCGAGCAGCTCGAAGAAGCCCTGGCCTTCCAGCTCGGGCAGCGCCTCGCGCGCGGGCTTGCCGACGACGTCGCGGCGCCCGACCAGGTTCAGGTACCGCTCGTTGACGAACTCGAACACGTGGTCGGGCCCGTTCAGCACGGCCAGGAACGCGGGCGACTGCGCGAAGGCGGTGGCCAGGCGGGCGCGCTCCGCCTCGAGCTGCTTGAGCAGGAGGTCGCGCTCGCGCTCGGCCTGCACGGTGGCCGTCTCCTCCTTGCACGCGCAGAACAGGCCGCCGATCCGGCCCCGCTCGTCCACGATCGGGCTGTAGGACCACGTGAAGTAGGTCTCCTCGGTGTAGCCGTGGCGCTCCATCACGAGCAGCACGCGCTCGTTCCAGGTCGCCTCGCCGCGCGTCATCACCGCTTCCGCCTGCGGCCCCACCACCGGCCAGATCTCCTCCCACGACTCCCGCGCCGGCCGGCCGAAGGCCCGCGGGTGCCGCTGGCCGAGGATGGGCACGTAGGCGTCGTTGTAGATGTTGACGAGCTGCTCTCCCCACCAGACGAACATGGGGAAGCGCGAGTTGAGGCAGATGCCGACCGCGAGCTTCAGGCTCTGCGGCCACTGCTCGACCGGGCCGAGGGGCGTCTGGGCCCAGTCGGTGGCGTCGAGGAGCGCGGCGGTCTCCGAGGAGGCGAGGGGCGGGGCGAGGGGGGACAAGAAAACACGTTAACCCTTTGGGCGTCCGCCGGCAATGGCCGCGGCGTTGGATCGGCTGAGACGGCGAAGGGAGACGAGGGCCGCAGCGGCCACGGGCTGCGGCCCTCCGCCGCGCCGGTCAGTCGCGCTCGGGCCGGCCCTCGCGCCGGTCGTGGACGTCCCGGTGCTCGTGGCAGTCGCGGTCGTCCGCGCCGTGGGCGGGCCGCAGGTGATTCCGGTACGCGTACGCGCCCACGCGCCGTCCCAGCCGCCCGCCGGCGTCCTGGTCGAAGCGGAAGTGGATGCCGCCGTAGACGCGCGCGTCGTCGATGTCGCGCGTCATCTGCGCGAACGACCCGTAGTGCAGCGTCACGCCCGGCACCGCCGCGCTGGTCAGCGTGATGTCGTGGCCGCGCCGGCCGTAGAGCGCCTCCGCCACGCGGCGGGCCGCGTAGCTCGCCCCGGCATGGGCCGAGGGATAGCTCGGGAAGCAGGGCGTGGTGACGAGCGGCGCGAAGGCGGCGTCGGGGTGCGTCCGCGGGTTGCCGTCCGCGTCGCCGGAGCGGATCGCGGTCTCCGGCCGCCAGAAGTCGTAGTGGTACTTGCTGTCGAACGTGGCCACCAGCCCGTCGCTGATCGCCATGTTCAACAGCGCGAACGCGCGCGCGTTCTCCGCGAGCGAGCGGCCCTGCGCCGCCGACACCTGCCGGGCGGCCGCGTTCCACGCTCCGGGCGCGGCCACCGCGGCGTAGAAGCGCGCGACGTCCGCCCGGTCCGGCGGGCGGCTCGTGCTGCCCGCGCCGCCGGCCTGCATCACCTCGGCGTAGTCGCGCGCGTACCGGCGGCTGGTCAGGGCGGGGGGCGGGCCGACCCGGAACTGGTCGGGGCCATCGAGGCCGAACGGCGTCACCTGCGCCCAGTGCAGGAGCGCGCCTCCGGCCGGCGTGCACGCGGGTGTGGGCTGCCATTCGCCCGCCATCGGCGGGCCGGGGACATGGAACTGCGGCGGCGCGGACCCGTCGCCGGCGCGGTGCGCCACCATCGCCGCGGGCGCCGCCTCGCCGACCGCGATGCCGTCCTCCTTGGCCGGCCCGTCGGGGATCGCGGCCAGAGAGGTCGCCCGCGCGGCGTCGAGCGCGGCGGCGCTTCCAGGGAAGTAGGTCCGCAGCACGCCGTGCGCGGCGGCGGCCGCGGCCGCCTCGGCGGAGGCGCCGCCGGGCGCGGTCAAGGTTCCGAGGTACGGCTCGTAGTCGCCGGTGATCGCGTTGACGGCCTCGAACACCGCGAGCTGCGTGATCGCGGCGAAGCGGGCCTGCGCGAACGGGTTCTGGCCGCTGATGATGCCCAGCATCGTCACGTTCCAGTCCAGGACCGCGTCCGCGCGGCCAAGCGCGGGCGCGAGCAGCAGCGCCAGCGCGACCGTGATGATCCGTCGCATGTGCGTCTCCTCGAGTTCAGCCGGCACGAGCGCCGCGCTGTCCGGTTGCACGCTGAGGGCTCTTGTGCGAGGAAGATGGCTCGCCGGACGGCGGGAAGTCATGGCGGAGTGATGGGATTTCTTCAGGAGCGCGCGGCGCGGGCCGGGGAGCGGTAAGTGCCTGCCGTGGCGGTGATTCGGTTCGGCCCCTACGTCCTCGATCCCCGCCAGGGCCTCCGGCGCGGGCGCGCCGAGGTACGCCTGACGCCGAAGGCGCTCGCCGTGCTGCGCGTCCTCGCCGAGCGGACGGGCCAGGTGATCACGAAAGACGAGCTGTTCCGCCTGGCCTGGCCCGACACGGCGGTGAGCGACGCCGCGCTGGCCTCGTGCGTCCAGGAGCTGCGGCGCGCGCTGCGCGACGACGCGCGGCGGCCGCGGTACATCGAGACCGTGCACCGGCGCGGGTACCGTTTCCTAAGGGACACGTCCTCGGCTGTCGCGCGTTCGCCCACGGCGCCGCCGGCCGCGGCGACGCTGGTCGGCCGCGACGGCGAGCTCGACACCCTCCGAGCCGTTTTCGAGGACGCCGGGGGCGGCGTGCGCCAGACCCTGTTCGTGGCCGGGGAGCCCGGGATCGGCAAGACGACGCTCGTGGACGCGTTCGTCGCCGGCACGGCGGACGGCCGGCCGCTGCGCGTGCTCCGGGGACAGTGCGTCGAGCGTTACGGCCCGGGCGAGTCGTACCAGCCCCTGCTCGAAGGGCTCGCGCGCCTCGGCCAGGGTCCCGCCGGCGAGGAGGTGGTGAGCGCCCTGG
>DATBIZ010000447.1:0-3627 GCA_036556645.1 Vicinamibacteria bacterium
GCGCGCTCGATCTCGTCGCCGGTGACCACGTGGATGGCCCCGGACGCCTCCGCCCGCCGCTCCGGGCGGCGCGAGACGAGGCTCACCTCGAGGTTGGCCAGCTCGTCGATCGAGAGCTTGGTGAGGTCTTCGACGGAGACCGACGAGGCGCGGGACGGGGACGCGTGGGCGGCCAGCAGCACGGCCACGGCCGATCGAGCCCGCCATGGTGCGAGCGAGCGCACCGTTTCACCCCCCTGCGCGCGCGACGGCCGTCGCGAGGGGCCGGATGATAACACGCGTTAGCATTGGGCCCGTGCGCGCGGCGGCGATCGTGCTGGCGGCGGCCCTGGCCCCGGGGTGGGTGGAGGCCGCGGGCGCGCTCGACGCCACCGTGTTCGTGCGCGTCACCGGCCAGCTCCGCGGCGAGATCCAGCACGCCTGGAAGGAGACGGTGGAGCTGCGCGACCTCGAGATCGCCACCGGCAGCGGCTTCGCGATCTCGCCCGGCGGCTACCTCCTGACCAACCAGCACGTGATCGCCGGCGGGGAGCAGGTGATCGAGCACGACGGCCGCGCGATCAAGGTGGACGTGGAGGTGACCGGCATCGAGGTGGTGTTCCCGGCCGACGGCCGGCGCCTCGACGCCCGCGTGGAGGCGGTGGATCCCGAGCTCGACCTGGCCGTGCTCTCGGTGCCGGCGCTGGACCTGCCTTACGTGCCGCTCGGCGACTCCGACGCGCTCGTGCCCGGGCAGCCGGTGCAGGTGATCGGCTTTCCCCTCGGGCGCGCCCTGGACGTGGGCAAGGCCGAGCGCCACGAGGGCGTCCCCCAGGCGTCGGTGAGCCGCGGCAGCGTGGCCGCGGTGCGCGCCGGCGACGAGGGGGACGCGCGCTACATCCAGACCGACGCGGTCGTGCAGCCGGGCAGCAGCGGCGGCCCCATGGTGGACGAGCAGGGCTACGCGGTGGGCGTGATCCGCATGGGCCTCGCGCGCCGCTCCGGCGTGGCGTTCGCGATCCCCGTCAACCGGATCAAGGACTTCCTCGAGCAGAGCGGGCTCGACCGCGTGTTCCCGGCGCGCCGCGCGCGGCTCGGGCCGCTCGAATCGTTCCCGATCAAGGGGATCCGCCTGCGGGTGCCGGAGGCGTTCGAGGACGCCTCGCCCGCGCGGCTGCGGATCGAGTGGCGGCCCGCCAACGACGTGGGGCTGCTGGTCGATCGCGTGGCCACGCCGCTGGGCCTGGGCGAGATCGAGGCGGCCCTGGTGGGGGGCGGCGACCTCGCCGGCCTCGTGTCGGGCGCGGGCGCGCCCGGCCGCCGGGACAGGCTCGCCGGACGCGCGGCGGTGCTCGGTTCCGCGCGCGGCAACTCGCCGGAAGGCGCGCCCCTCGAGATGCTCTACGCGGTGGTGGACCTTTCACGCGAGAAGGTGGTCGCGCGCTACGTGGGACCGCCGGACCTCGTGGCCTTCAACCGTTCCGTCTTCCAGGCGTCGCTGGCCAGCCTGGAGGCGGACCCGCTGCTCACCGCGGAGGTGTCTTCGAACCGCCGACCCGAGCTCCAGCCGGTTTCCCTGCACGAGTCCGGGCGTGTCGAGCTGGCCTGGCCGGGATGGCACGGCGAGCCTTCGGAGCTGGAGACGTGCCCGTCGCTGCCCGCACCGGACGGCGTCCTCGCGCTCTCGCCGGTGGGCGACTTCACCGTGTCGCTGCGCCTGGCCTCGTGGCGCGGGCCGGCGCCCGCCCCCGCCGAGGCGCTGGCCGCCTGCTCGGCGCGCGCCGGCCGCTAAGTCGCCCGGCGCGAGCGGCTCGGGGTCGCGAGCCTGATACGGGGCACGTTCCTCTGGTCCGTGGGCCGGCTCTGGGCCGTCGAGATCGAGGCGCCGGCGGCCAAGGAGCCGCTCGTGCGCGACGCGTTTGCGGCCTGGCTGGCGGACCTGATCGGCGGCGCCGCGCCGTGAGCGGACGCCGGGGGCGCCAGTCCGTCATACCGCCCCGCCGCGCGGAAACGCGCTGCTAGACTGGCTCGGATGAGCGACGTCGAAGGCCGCGCGGAGGCGCTGCGCGCGCTCCTGCGCGAGCGCATCGCCGTGATCGACGGCGCCATGGGCACGATGATCCAGGCCCATCGGCTGGGCGAAGCCGACTTCCGCGGCGAGCGCTTCCGCGACCATCCGCGCGAGCTGAAGGGCGACAGCGACCTCCTGAACCTGACCCGCCCGGACGTGATCGCGGCCATCCACCGCGAGTACCTGGAGGCCGGCGCGGACATCGTCGAGACCAACACGTTCACCGCCACCTCGATCTCCCAGGCCGACTACGGGCTCGAGGACCTCGCCTACGAGATCAACGTGGCCGGCGCGCGCGCGGCACGGCGGGCCGCCGACGCGGTGATGGCCGCGCAGCCCGCACGGCCGCGCTGGGTGGCCGGCGCGATGGGCCCCACCAACCGCTCGGCCTCGTTCTCCCGCGACGTCAACGACCCGGGCGCGCGCCAGGTGACGTTCGACGACCTGGAGGCGGCCTACCGCGACCAGGCGCGGGGCCTGCTCGACGGCGGCGCGGACCTGCTGCTGGTCGAGACGATCTTCGACACGCTGAACGCCAAGGCGGCGCTGTTCGCGATCCAGCGTCTCTTCGACGAGGGCGCGCGGAAGGTGCCCGTGATGGTGTCGGTGACGATCACGGACCGCAGCGGCCGCACGTTGTCCGGCCAGACCGTCGAGGCGTTCTGGGCCTCGGTCAGCCACGTCCCGCTGCTCAGCATCGGCATCAACTGCGCGCTGGGCGCCAAGGAGATGAAGCCGTACGTGGACGAGCTGTCGCAGCTCGCGCCCGTCTTCTTCTCCTGCTATCCGAACGCGGGGCTGCCCAACGCGTTCGGCGGGTTCGACGAGACGCCGGAGTCCATGTCCGCCGACCTGCGCTCGTTCGCGGAGCGCGGGTGGCTGAACGTCGTGGGCGGCTGCTGCGGCACGACGCCCACCCACGTGCGCGCGATCGCGGAGGCGGTGCGCGGCCTGCCTCCGCGGGTGCCGCCCGCTCCCGCACCGCTCACCCGCTTCAGCGGCCTCGAGGCGCTGGTCATCCGCCCGGACACGAACTTCGTGAACATCGGCGAGCGCACCAACGTCACCGGCTCGCCCCGCTTCGCCAAGCTGGTCCTGGAGGGCCAATACGAGGACGCGCTGGCGGTGGCGCGGCAGCAGGTGGAGGGCGGGGCCCAGATCATCGACGTGAACATGGACGAGGGGATGCTCGACTCCGAGAAGGCGATGACCACGTTCCTGAACCTGGTCGCCGCGGAGCCCGACATCGCCCGCGTGCCCGTCATGATCGACAGCTCGAAGTGGAGCGTGATCGAGGCCGGGCTGAAGTGCCTCCAGGGCAAGGGCATCGTGAACTCGGTCAGCCTCAAGGAAGGCGAGGAGACCTTCCGGCGGCAGGCGCGGCTGGTGCGGCGCTACGGCGCGGGCGTGGTGGTGATGGCCTTCGACGAGGAAGGCCAGGCCACCACCGCCGAGCGCACGGTCGCCATCTGCGCGCGCGCCTACCGGATCCTCACCGGGGAGATCGGCTTCGCGCCCCAGGACGTGATCTTCGACCCGAACATCCTGACCGTGGCCACCGGGATCGACGAGCACAA
>DATBIZ010000448.1:0-11679 GCA_036556645.1 Vicinamibacteria bacterium
ACCCAGGGCACGGTGGCGGCGCTGGCCCGCTCCTGGAGCGTGTCGAAGGACGGGCGCCGCTACACCGTCGAGCTGCGCCGCGGCCTGCGGTTCTCGGACGGCGACCCGCTCGACGCCGACGACGTCGTGTTCAGCTTCGAGTGCTACCTCGACCCGCGCAACGCCTCGCCGCAGCGCGACCTGCTCGTGGTCGGCGGCCGGCCGGTGGCCGTCCGCAGGCTGGGGCCGTACCGCATCGCGCTGGACCTCGCGCAGCCCTACGCGGTCGGCGACCGGCTCTTCGACGGCATCGCGGTGCTGCCGCGGCACCGGCTGGCGCGCGCGCAGCAGGAGGGACGGCTCGCGCAGACGTGGGGCCTGGACACGCCGCCGGCGGAGATGGCCGGGCTCGGCCCGTTCCGGCTCAAGGCCTACGTGCCGGGCCAGCGCATCGTGCTCGAGCGCAACCCGTACTACTGGAAGGTGGACGCCGCCGGCCGGCCGCTGCCCTACCTCGACGAGCTGGTCTTCCTGGTCGTGCCGGGAGAGGACGCCGAGGTGATCCGCTTCCGCGCCGGCGACACCGACCTGCTCACGCGGGTGAGCGCCGACAACTTCGCCGCGCTCGCGCGCAACGCCGCCGGAGGGTACCGGCTGCACGACCTCGGTCCCGGGCTCGAGTACGCCTTCCTGCTCTTCAACCTGAACGACCTCCGCGGCAAGCTCCCGGCCGTGGCGCGGCGGCAGCAGTGGTTCGCGGAGCCGGCGTTCCGGCAGGCGGTCTCCGCCGCGCTGGACCGGCGGGGCATGTCCCGCCTCGCCTACCAGGGGCGCGCCACGCCGCTCGGCACCCACGTCACGCCCGGCAACCGCCTCTGGGTGAACGAGGCGCTCCCGCCGCCCGCCCGCTCGCTGGCCACGGCGCGCCAGCGGCTCGCCTCCGCCGGCTTCTCCTGGAACGCCGAGGGCGCGCTGGTGGACCGCACCGGCGCCGTGGTCGAGTTCACGATCGTGACCAACGCCGGCAACGCCACCCGGGTGAAGCTGGCCACGGTGCTCGAGGACGACCTCAAGCAGCTCGGGATGCGCGCGCGGCTGGTGCCGCTGGAGAACCGCGCGCTGCTCGATCGCGTGTTCCAGACGCACGACTACGACACCGCGGTGATGGCCCTGGCCAGCGGCGACGTGGACCCGAACAGCGAGATGAACGTGTGGCTCTCCCGCGGGCCCACCCACCTGTGGCGGCTCGGCCAGACGGAGCCGGCCACCCCCTGGGAGGGGGAGATCGACGAGCTGATGCGGCGTCAGCTGGTGACGCTCGACCGGCGCGAGCGCAAGCGGCTGTACGACCGGGTGCAGGAGCTGGCCGCGCGGCACCTGCCGATCGTGCCGCTGGTCAGCCCCAACGTGCTCCTGGCCACGCGCGAGGGGCTCGGGAACCTGCGGCCGGCCGTCCTGGACCACCCGCTGCTCTGGAACGCGGACGAGCTTTTCTGGCGCGGCGCCCCCTGAGATAGGCTCCACGCCCATGCCAGCACGAAAGCCGAAGAGCAGGGCCCGCGCGCGGTCGAGCGGGGCCTCCACCCTCACCTTCGCCTGCGTGGACGCCTACGGGGAGCCGCTCGCCGACCGCGTGGACGTGGTCGTCCGCTCCCAGCAGCGGAACCGCACGATCTTCGAGCGCAAGGACCTCGACGGCCGCAAGACCATCGCGATCGGCGGGCTCGATCCGCTCGAGGTCTGCGCGGTCCAGGTCTTCCCGGTCCGTCACCGGCCGGTGGGACGCTTCTTCCGGCCCTCCGCCCAGCCGGAGAAGGTCCCCTGCCCGGTGGACCCCGAGCGGGTGGCGCGCCTGGTCGCCCCCGCCTACCACGAGCTGCCGACGCGGGCGCAGCAGGTGCTCGAGAGCAGCCGGCTCGAGCACGCGCCGCTGAACGTGAACGGGCAGGCCCTCTACGACGCGCTCGAGGACGTCCCGCGCGCCGGGCTGCTCAACCTGATCGCCAAGATGGCCGCCACCACGCTCCTCGACGGCAGCAGCGTGCTCGAGCACGTGCAGTCGCTCTACCGGGTGCGCGGCGACCGCGTGTTCGCCAACGTGGCCAAGGGGCTGCGCGACCTGGTCCGCACGGCGGTGGACGCGCGCCGCTTCGAGTCGGTGGACGGCTCGCTGCACCAGCCGCCCGACCGCTTCCGGCTCGTGGACTCCTACAAGTCCGTGCCGGACAAGTACGGCAACCTGCAGGTGACGTTCTTCGCCTCGGTGGCCGCGCCGCTCACCTTCAAGGCCGACGTGGACGTGGACGACGCGCGCGGCATCGAGCACGTGTTCCAGGTGCTCGGCCACTGGCTCACGGGCGAGGGCACGCACCCCTACGACATCCACGAGATCCTGCTCGCCTACCAGGTCATCGACCCCGGCTACCGGCTCGAGGTCTAGCGGGCGCCCAGGGGCCTTCCGGGCTCAGGCCATGACTTCGTGGCGCGAGCGCAGGCGGGCGATCTCCGCCTCCCGCCGGTCGCGGAGCGTGCCCGCGAAGGCGGCGCGGATCACCTCCGCGATCTGCTCCGAGGAGTGCATCCGCGGCAGGTACACGAAGTCGGCGCCCGCGTCGTAGAGCGCGAGCGCGCTGGGGATCGTCTCGGAGGCGGCGATGAAGAGCGCGCCGGGCGCCAGCCGGCGCGACTGCCTCAGCAGCCGCAGGTTGGTGGTGCCGCGCAGCACCTGGTCGGTCAGGGTGGAGACGATCACGCGCGCCGAGTCGAGGCGCACGTGGTGCAGCGTGTCCATGTGCGCGATGTCGCCGTAGACCGAGGCCACCTTGCGCGTGCGCAGCTCGCGCAGCACGGCCGGGTTGAAGTCGATGACCATCACCTCGCGCATGAAGCCGTCGCCGCTGCCGCGGGCGGCGGCGTCCTCGAACTCCTCCACGATCGAGCTCGTGTCCCGGAAGAAGCCCAGGAACACCACCGGGCGCGCGGGCACGTGTCCTTCCTCGTGCTCCTCGTGCTGCTCGCGCGCGTCGCGCAGGCCGAAGCGGCGCAGCCCCCGGGCCAGGGCCCGCTGCACGGCGTGGTTGTAGCTGATCAGGTAGGTGGAGGCCACGGCGGTGATGGCGAAGACGAAGGTGAGCACGCCCACCGTGCCGGCGCTCACGTGCCCGAGCGCGGCGCCCAGGGCGGCGATCACCAGCGAGAACTCGCTCATCTGCGCCAGGTTGATGGCCGGGATCAGGCTGCCCCGCAGCCCGGCGCCGGTCAGGTACAGGATGGGCACCACCACCGCGCGCGAGAGGATCAGGAACACGGCCGCGGCCGCGGCCGCGCCGAGCAGGTCCGCCGTCGGCCTCGGGATCTGCATGCCCAGCGCGACGAAGAAGAGCGTGATGAAGAAGTCGCGGATGTTGGTGACCTTGGCCACCACGTCCAGGTTGTAGGGGAAGGTGGACATGCCGACGCCGGCGACCAGCGCGCCCATCTCCTTCGACAGCCCCATCGCGCTGGCGGTGCCGCTCACCAGGAAGCACCAGGCCAGCGAGCAGACGAGCAGCAGCTCGGGCACCTTGGCCACGAAGGCGAACACCCGCGGCAGCACGAAGCGCGAGATGGCCAGGCTGGCCGCGATCAGCACCACGGCCTTTCCGGCCGAGGTGGCCACGGCCAGGATCGAGGGGTCGAGCAGCGTCGGCTGCAGCGCCAGGAAGAGGATCGCCCACACGTCCTGGAAGACCAGCACGCCGAGCGTGATGCGCCCGGGCGTGGTGCTCAGCTCGTGCTTGTCGTAGAGCAGCTTGACCACGATCATCGTGCTGCTGAGCGCCATCGCCACCGCGACGTAGAGCGCGTCGAGACGCCCTCCGCCGAGCGGCACGCCCACCGCCCGGGCCGCGAGCAGGCCCAGGCCGAGGCAGAGCGGGAACTGGAGCAGGCCCGCCGCGGTGAGCGCCTTGCCCGCGCCCATCAGCTTCTGCAGGTCCATCTCCAGGCCGATCATGAAGAGCAGCAGGATCAGGCCGATCTCCGCGATCAGGCCGATGCTCTCGCGGTCGGCGACGAGGCCGAAGCCGATCTCCGGCCCGATGAGGACGCCGGCGATCAGGTAGCCGAGGATGAGCGGCTGGCGCAGCGCCTTGGCCGCGAGGCCGCAGACCGTGGCCGCCACGATCGCGAACGCGATGGCGGCGAGGACGTGTTCACCGTGCATGGCGGTCCGT
Source organism: Vicinamibacteria bacterium (assembly GCA_036556645.1). Taxonomy (GTDB): domain Bacteria; phylum Acidobacteriota; class Vicinamibacteria; order Fen-336; family Fen-336; genus DATKEG01. The sequence goes on from DATBIZ010000448.1 coordinate 4,194, forward strand.
CCGAGGGGCGCGCGCGCCCGCCGGACCCTCCTGGAAACGATGCCTCTGATGTCGGAGCACGCGCATCATAGGCGAGCGCGCTCCGGCGCGTCGAGCGGCGGGAGGGCGCCGCCTAGCGGCCGCCGTGCGCGGCGACCGCGACCTCCTCATAGGGCTGGACCACCACGAAGCCCTCCCCGACGAACTGCATCTGGAAGGCCTCCCCGCCGCCCCGCCCGAGCAGGGTGCGGAAGGAGATGTCGGTCTTGATGTGCGGCTCGAGGTGCGCCGACCAGGCGACGGTGGCGTTGGGATCGGTGGTGACCGGGTCCTGCGGCGAGACGCGCAGCGTCAGCGGATCGCCGTGGGTCATGATCGCGATCATGCCGGGGCCGGTCAGGCGCACCGAGAAGAGCCCCCCGGCCAGCATGCCGGCCACGCGCCGGTGCATCGTGATCTGGTGGCTGACCGTGCCCTCGAAGGCGAGCAGGTCGTTGCCGTTGACGCTGATCGCGTCGCCGGGGCCGAGCCGGATGATGCTGATGTTCTTCTTCTGGTCCGCGAGGTAGGCCAGCCCGCGGCCCTCGATCTTCACCAGGGGCGCCTGCTCGCCCGACACCATCTTGGTGACCAGCTTGCCCAGCCCGCCCTCGAGCGCACCCTCGCGCACGAACTTCAGGTCCCCGCGGTAGGCCACCATCGAGCCGAGCTTGGCCCACGTGCGGCCGTTCACGTGGACCTCCAGCATCGCCTTGGACTCGAGCTCGAACACCTCGCCCGGCCGGTCGCGCTCGCCGGTGTCGCGGATGAACTGCTGGAGGCTGTAGCTCGGCTCCTCCCCGGCGGCGGCGGCCGGAGCCGGTGCCGCCGCCGGCGCCGTGGCCGCGGCCGGCGCGGGCGTGACCGACGCCGGCACCGCTTCCACGCGCCAGGCCGAGGCGAACGCCGGCACGGAGGAGAGCGGCGTCCACTCCGCGAGGCCGGGGCCGTACGCGTAGGTGTCGCTGGGCGCCTGGCCGGCCCGGATGCGCCGCAGCACCTCGGCTTCGGTGACGGGCCCTTCCTGGACGCCCCCGCGGGCGAGGTACCACTCCGGTGTCGTGCTCATGGGATCGGTGGCGAATGTACCACGCCACGAACGAAAGAGGCCGGCGGGATGTTCCCGCCGGCCTCACACCGCGCGCATCGCCCGCCTACTGGATGGTTCCGCGCACCTCGATGCGCCGGGTCTCGCTCCGGCCGCCGGCCTGCACCGTCACCGTGATCTGGGTGTGGAACGAGGCGCTCTCGCCGCAGTTGTACTTCACGATCACGTCGTGCCACATCCCCGCCTGCAGGTCGAGCTGGTCCGGCGTCAGCTCGATCGAGCCGTTGCCGGCCACCAGCTTCACCGAGGCGCGCTCGCCCGAGGTGTTGCTCACGCGCACGTCGCCGATCCGCAGCGGGCAGTTCGTCGAGAAAGGCTGCGTCTGGAACGAGAGCTGGCTGGTCGAGAGCGCGAACAGCGCGCCCGGCGCCGGCCCCGGGCCGGGGTTCGGGTTGGGCGGCTGCTGCTTCTTCTTGCGGTTCGGCGCCGGCGTGCAGGTGATCGCCGCACGGCCGCTCGCCCGGTCGGACGCGAGCGCGTGCGCGCTGACGTCGGCGGACCCGTCCGCGTCGCAGGAGACCAGGCCCGCGGCGTCCACGCTGGCCACCGCCGGGTTCGACGAGGCCCAACGCACGCCGGCGGGGTCGCCCGCGGACAGGTTCGCCACCGCCGCCACGAGCTGGGCCGTCTCGCCCACCTGCAGGCTCACGAGCTGCGGCGCCACCACGACCTGCACCTCCGGCTTCTGCTCGATGTTGTCCGCGCCCACCACGCCGCCGCCGCCCGGGCCCTTGTCGCAGCCCGTCAGCAGGCTCATCGCCACCACCGAAACGCCCATCGCGTGCACGGCCAGGCCCTGGCTACGCATCTTCCTTCTCTCCCTCTCCGGCGGCCTGCCCGGGTCCGTCCCGGGCCTCTCTGCGCCGGCTCACCCCTCCATGCGCCCTCCGCCCGCGCGCCGCGCCACCCTGGCGGAGCCGAGTGCGGGGGCGCACACGAGCGGTGTGACGCCAAACGAAAAGGGCCGTCGGGAGCGGCGCGGCTCCCGACGGCCCAGGGGGGGACGGTTCAACGTCTACCGCACGGTGAGGTACCCGGGGCTCGCGTAGGAGTCGGGCCGCTGGTTCGTGTAGGTGACCACCACGAGCCGGTACGACTGCTTCCCGTAGATCGGGTGGTTCGGGCCCTGGACCACGATCTGCCGGCCGTTGGCGGAGACGCGGATCCCGGTCAGCCCCAGCCGGGTCACGCCGTACGAGCCCGGCTGCCGGTTGAGTACCTCGAGGGCCACCCGGACCTGCTTGCCCGGGCCCCCGAAGATCATCGAGCAGCTGCTGATCACGAACGAGCCGCCCACGTTGATCGTGCTCGGCGTCACCTTCGTGTTCGCCGTGTGGTCGCTGTAGTTGATCCCGCCGTACGAGATCGTGCCCACCGCCCCGCGGCAGCTGTTCGCCACGATCACGCGGCCGCCGGGCCGCGGGATGTTTCGCCCGGGCAGGATCTGGGCCGGCGCTTCGGCCGCCGTCAGAGCCACCGTCAGCGTCGCCGCCACCGCCAGGGTCCGTCGTCTCATCTCACTCATCGCAGACCTCCTTGTCCGCTCCACACCCCGCAGTGCGCCGGGCGGCGGGAAGCCGCGCCAACACCTGGTGCGCGGTGTGATCCCGCGCATCCCGCGGCGCGGACCGCCGGCGGCGGCGTCGCGTTTCGCCCCGCGAAGGCGCATGGGACGACAGCAAGGAGAGCGACGATGCGCGCTGTGGCGACGTTGATCACGCTGACGATGCTGGCCGCCGAGGCCCGGGCCGACCTTCGCGGGGCGACGCAGGCGCCGCGGCGCACGGTCGCGGTGGCCTCGTTCCAGCTCCCGCCGGACTTCATGGCGGACCCGGCGGCGGCCGGCCTGGGCCCGGGGCTCGCCGCGATGATGACGACCGCGCTGGTCGCCTCGGAGCGCTTCGTGGTCGTCGAGCGGCCGGAGCCGGCCCCCGCCGCGTTCGGCGGCCCGGGCGTGATCCTGGAGGCCCCGGCACCGCCGGCAGCCGGGGAGGGGACCGCCGCGCACCAGCTCGTGATCGTGGGCACCGTCACCGAGTTCAGCCAGGCGGTCAGCGAGTCCGGCTTCTCGATCGGCCTCGGCCTCGGCGGAGCGAAGCTCGGCCTGGCGCCCCAGACCACGGTCGGCAAGGTCGCGTTCGACCTGCGCGCCGTGGACGCGGCGAGCGGCCAGGTGGTGGCCGCGTTCAGCGTGCGCGAGTCCTTCAAGACCAAGGGCGCGACCACCACCGTGACGCACGGCGAAGCCAGCGTGGGCCGCACGGACCAGCGCCGCACGCCGGTGGGCGAGGCGGCGCGGCGGGCGGTGGAGGCGGCCGTCCGCCGCCTGTCGGAGGAGCTGGCCAGCCGCGAGTGGGCCGGCCGCGTGGTGGACGTCGCCGACGACGTGGCGATCAACGCGGGCGCCGCCGCCGGCATCCGCGCCGGCGACCGCTTCCGCGTCTACCGCACGTCGAAGGTGCTCACCGATCCCGAGACCGGCCAGGTGCTGGGCCAGCGGCGGCGCGCGATCGGCTCGCTGACCATCACGTCCGTGGAGCCCAACCTCGCCTTCGGCGCGTTCGTGGCCGAGGGGGGCGCGGTCCCGGAGCGCGGCGACGCGGCGGTGTTCACGGGGTCCGAGCCCGCCGCGGACCGCGTCAGCGCGCGATGAGCTCCTGCGCGCGCGCGATCTCCGCCGCGAGGTCGGACGCCGAGGCGTGGCGGCGCGCCGGGTCCTTCTCCATGGCACGGGCCAGGAGGGCGTCGAGCCCGTGGCGGAGCGCCCGCGACAGGGCGTCCGGCGTGGTGCGGCGCTGGCGCGCCACCTCCGCGGCCCTGTCCGGGGCGAGCGCGGCGAAGCGCGCGCTGGCCGGCGGCGGGATCTCTTCGCGCAGGATGCGCCGGATCTCCTCCACGCTCTGGCCGCGGAAGGTCTCCGGCCGGAACGGCTGGCGGCCCACCAGCAGCTCGTAGAGCAGCACGCCGAGCGAGAACACGTCGGTGCGCGCGTCCACGCGCGCCGTGGTCAGACCCGCCTGCTCCGGGCTCATGTACTCGGGCGTGCCCATGAACGAGCCCAGCGCGGTCAGCTTGACCGTGGTGCCGACGGCCTTGCGCGTCAGCTTGGCGATCCCGAAGTCGATCACCTTCGGCACCGCGCGGGAGCCCTCCTCGGCGACGAGCACGTTCGACGGCTTCACGTCGCGGTGGATGATCCCGGTCTCGTGCGCGTGGTGCAGCGCGCCGCAGACGGTGGCGAAGAGGGTCAGCCGTTCGCCGACGGGCAGGAGGTTGCGGTCGCAGTATTCCGTGAGCGGCGTGCCCGGCACGTACTCCATCACGAAGTACGAGCGGCCGTCGCCGGTGACCCCGGCGTCGAGCACCCGCGCGATGTTCGGGTGCTGCATCAGCGCCAGCGCCCGCCGCTCCGACTCGAAACGGGCCACGAGCTGCGCGGTGTCGATGCCGGCCCGGATCAGCTTGACCGCCACGCGGCCGGCCGGACCGTCCACCGGCTCGGCCTCGTACACCAGGCCCATCCCGCCCGCGCCGACCAGGCGCCGGAGCCGGTACGGGCCGACGAGGTCGCCCTCGCCCGGATCGTCGTGCGGCCCGCCGACCGCCGCCGGGACCGCCGGCTGCTCCAGGAACGTGTCCGCGCCGTCGTGCGCGTCGAGCAGGCGCAGCACCGCGCGGCGCAGCACCTGGTCTTCGCCGCACTCCGCGGCCAGGTAGGCGTCCCGCTCGGCGGCGTTGCGCTCGAGCGAGGCGTGGAACAGGTCCCAGACCCGGTGCCAGGTCTGGTCGGTCATCGCGGCCTCACTCCGCGCCGCCGGTGCGCTCGCGCGCGGCGGGGATCTCGCTCCGCAGCCACGCCTTGGCCCCGGTCCAGAGCCGGTTCACGGTGCGCGGCGAGGTGCCGAGCGCCTGCGCGGTCTCCTCCACCGTGAGCCCGCCGAAGTAGCGCAGCTTCACCACCGCGGCCATCTGCGCGTCGAGGGCCTCGAGCCGGCCGAGCGCCTCGTCCACGGCCAGGACCTCGTCCACGCGCGGGCCGTCCGCGGACACCTGGTCGTCGAGCTCCACGCGGTGGAGGTCGCCGCCGCGCTTGAGCCGGCGCGCGCGCCGCGCGCGCTCGATCAGGATGCGCCGCATCGCCTCGGCGGCGGCCGCGAAGAAATGTCCGCGTCCCTCCCAGGCGCCCTCGGCGCCCATCAGCCGGAGGTAGGCCTCGTGCACCAGCGCGGTCGGCTGCAGGGTGTGGCCGGGCCGCTCGAAACGCATGCGCGAGCGGGCGAGCCGCCGCAGCTCGTCATAGACGAGCGGCAGGAGCTGCTCGGTGGCGCCCGGTTCGCCACGCCGCGCCTGGTCGAGCAGGCGGGTGACCGCGGAGGAGGCAGGGTCCATGGGTCCGTCGTCTCTCTGAGGGACGCTCATCCTAGCACCGTGGCCGTCCAGAAGAACGGACACGGCGGCGGCGGACGGGATCTGGGCACGCCGGCGGGACTGGCCTTGAGGCGACGGCTCCCGGCGGACCGCCCTCAGCGCAGGTAATCCACCGTGCACACGTCCCACTCGCTGCCGTACGCGCCCGCCCGGTGGAGCTCCAGGAACCGCGGGAGCCGTTGCAGCAGCGTGACGCTACGGCTTCCGGGCAGCGCCGCGGGATGGACGCGCCCGTACTCGAAGCAGGCGCGGACGAGCACGCTGTCCGGCCGGAGCGGCAGCTCGCGCAGGTTCGCCGCGAAGCGCTCGAAGGCCTGGTCGCGCGCGAGGTAGAACTCGACGTTCGAGGCGTAGAAGGTGGAGACGGCCAGCCCCCGCGCGCGCGTCCAGGCCCCGATCGCCCGCAGCGCGTGCGGCCCCGCGAAGCCGCCGGTCACGGGGACGATGCGTCCCGCGCGGGACAGGTCGCGCACCCGGCGGTAGTCGTCGGGAGCGTCGAGGAAGCTGCCGAACCGCCCGCTCGGGCTCTTCGCGCGCAGCAGCGTGCGGTAGCTGGGGTGGTGCCACCCCCGGCGTCCGAAGCTGCGGAAGCGGATCTCGTCCTGGTCGTCGAAGAACGCGCGGTAGACCTTCTGGATGTGGGCGCGGTCCTCGGCGGTGAGCGCGAAGCGGAGCCAGCGCTCGACGTGCCCGTACACGCTGCGCAGGTTCGCCGCGTACGCCGCTTCCGAGGGCGGCGGCAGCGCGTCGAACGCGGCATCCGCGCCGCCCCACGCTTGCGGCGGCCCTGGGCCCGCGCACGGCCGCGAGAAGAGCAGGCACAGGTACGCGCGCGCATCGTCGGCCCGGGCGAACAGCGCCGCGAACAGCAGGTGCTGCAGCAGGTTCTGCCGCCGGATGTCGAGGATGAACGCGTAGCGCGGCCGCACGCGCGCGATGTAGCTGAAGTTCTGCTCCGGACCCACCCCTATGTACACCCCGTCCTGCGGCACTTCGTCGGCCAGCCGGTCGGCGACCTGGAGGTAGGAGCTCTCGTTCGAGATCAGGTTGTCGGTGTCGAAGTAGCCGGGGGGCTCGGAGAGCTGCGCGCTCAGCGACGCGAGGTCGAGCTCGGGGCGAGTCGCCGAGGGTGCCGGCCGCGTCGCCAGGGGCGGGCAGAGCGCGCCGACGCCCGCCACCGCGAGAACGCCGAAGAGGACCGTCAGGAGCGTCCTGCGCGTCACGCCGCCCACGTTCGCGCCGGATTGTACGGCGGGACCGGCGCCCGGAAGGCGAGGACGACGGGGGGCCAGGCCGCGGGCGCCGCGTTGGTGTGGGACCTGTCCCGATGGCGACGGCTCGCGGAGGCACGCATCTCGGCGACGAAACGATAGCCGCGCCGCGGGACCAATCCGCAGCAGGTCTTGAGGGTGTTCTAACCCGCAAGCGGCGGTCGGCGCGTTGACGTGCCCGCGCGCATCCCCTAGCCTGTCGCACGGACGTCCCGCCGCGAGAGGTCCGGGTGGCGAGCTCGGGTTGGCAGCGATCAAAGGAGGTGTTCCAGGCAGCGCTCACGTGCGCGCCGGAGCTGCGGGGCGCCTTCCTGGACGAGGCCTGCGGGGGCGACGGCGAGCTGCGCCGTGAGGTCCACCGCCTCCTGGCCGCGCACGACGCGGCCGGCGGCTTCCTCTCGACCTCGATCGGGCTCGACACCGGCGCCGCCGAGGAGGCGGGCGCGCTCGAGGCCGGCCCGCAACGGATCGGACCCTACCAGATCCTGGACACCATCGCGCACGGGGGCATGGGCACCGTCTACCGCGCGGTGCGCGACGACGACGCGTTCCGCAAGACGGTCGCCCTGAAGCTGGTCCGGGGCGGGCGCCGGTCCGAATACTTCCAGCGGCGCTTCCGCCAGGAAAGGCAGATCCTGGCGCGTTTCCAGCATCCCAACAT
>DATBIZ010000449.1:0-4072 GCA_036556645.1 Vicinamibacteria bacterium
GCCGCTGGTGCCGGTCACGGACAGGCGCGCCGGGTCCACCTCGGGCCGCGTGAGGAGGTAGTCCACGGCCCGGATCCCGTCCCACACCATGTAGCGGGCCAGGCTCGAGCCCGCCACGCAGGCCAGGTTGCCGAGCACGGCGTGCTCGCCGCACACGAGGTTGTAGCGGCTGCGGCCCGCGGCCGCGTCCCAGTACTGGCTCCTCTCCCCCTGCCCGACGGGATCCCAGCTCAGCACGACGTAGCCCCGCTTCGCGAGCTGGCCGCTGATCTCCTGGTAGTTGCGGAACGACTTGCCGTCGGGCGAGTGGCCGCAGGCGACCAGCACGGCGGGACGCTTCGCCGCCGCCGGCCCGTCCGGGACGTAGAGCAGCGCGGTCACGTGCAGGCCGGGCTGGCTCTCGAAGAGCACCTTCTCGATCCGGTAGCCGTCCATGGGGATGGTGCCCGTCACGCGCGCGTTGAGCGGCGTCTTCTCGCCGGGCAGACCGCCGATGATGTCGAGCACGCTCGCGCGCAGGCGCGCGCGCAGCGCCTGCAGGTCGGCCTCGGTGCGCACCGCCTCGAAGGCGGCCCGCCGTGCGTCGTCGAGCCGCCAGGCGCGCGCGAGCTGGTGCTTCAGGTACGGCGTCACGCGCGGGCCGGCCTCGACCGGCTCGAGCACGCGGAAGGCGTCCGCGGGCGGGGCCTCGGCGGCGGACGCCGGCCCTGCGAGCGCGAAGACGAGCACGGCCGCCGCGCGCGTCATCCTCCGAGCCGGGACAGCCGGTCCTTCACGTCGGCCGCGAAGCGGTCGATGCGCTCCTGCGCGAAGGCCGCCACCGGCCGGCTCGCGTCGTGCATCAGGGGCGTCATGTCCATGTGCAGCGTCACGCCGGTGGCGGTGTCGGTGTGGTGGGACTCGTCGAAGGTCGAGTGCGCGCGGCGGCGCCCGAGCACGGCCAGGTCGTACCGCTTGCCGCCGGTGATCTGCGAGTCGAACACCCCGATCAGCGCGGCCACGATGTTCTCGCGCGGCGTGACGTCGGCGACCGTGCGGTCGGGCCCGGACAGCCAGTCGAGGTCGCGCCAGACCTCGCCGCCGAGCAGCCGCGCCGGCCGTTCCGCCGCCGGCAGCGACCGGCAGGCCTCGATCACGCGCAGCGCCACCGCCACGTGCGTGTCGTGGCGGTCCGCGACGTTGTGCGTGTAGACCACCTCGGGACGCGCCCGCCGGATCAGGCCGGCCAGCTCAACCACGACGCGGCCCCCGCGCCCGTCCTTGACCTCGGCGCTGGACGCGCCGAGCATCACCGCCGCGCCGAACTCGCCGACCACCGCGGCCTTGCGCTGTTCGTGGCGGCGGATCTCCACCATCTCCTCGTCGCTCACCCCGGCGTAGGCGCCCGCGCGCGGAGAGCCGGCCCCGTCGGTGGCCACCACCCCGCAGAACCACCGGTCGCGGCGGCCGAAACAGTCGAGGATCCCCTGCTGGGCGAGGATCTCGAGGTCGTCGGGATGCGCCACGATGCCCAGATGGGTCGTGCGCGCGATCGCCTCGGCCTCCGCGACGCCGTCGGGTACGAACGTGTGCGTGCTCATCGTGCGCGTCCTCAGTCGCCTTCGACCGCGCGGGCGCCGGTCTCCACGACCTCGAAGTCCCGGCCCTTCACCCTCGAGAGCGTCTCCAGCCCCGCCAGCCGGCGGTCCGGCGCGATGGACATCAGCCAGTCGCGGCCGTTGTCGGCCACGAACATGCCGTAGGTCTGGAGGCCCTTCAGCACCGCCTGCGCGTGCGGCGGGAAGCCCGACACGTCGAAGTCGCGCCGGAGCCGGAACCGCTCGCCCATCCGCGGCAGCGCGGGGTCGCGGTGCGGGCTGGCCCAGTGGGTGGCCGGCAGCACGTAGGCGCGCCGCGTGCGCCGGACCGTGAACCGCATCGCGTGCTCGACCATCCCGCGCGCGCACTCGTCGTAGCGCACCACGGCCGGGAAGATGGGCAGGCCCGCGGCGTCGCCCGAGGTCCAGCGTTCCGGCCGCAGCGCCCCCGTCTTCAGGTTGAAGGTGGCCGCGTTCGAGGCCTCCCAGCCCGCATCCGTGCGCCGCGCCTGCCAGAACTCGTGCAGCAGGCCGTTGACCGGGTCCACCAGGATCACGTGGCGGTCGCCGGTGCCGTGGCGCTGCAGGTCCGCGAGCGTCTGCCCCGCCTTGGGCAGCGCGCCCTGGTCCTCGTTGCGCTGCAGCGGCCAGTTCTCGATCGGCGCGTTGTCGGGCACCGGGAAGGGCCCCGGGTCCGACTCCGCGGGGTACAGGTTGATCTTCACGGGCACCTTCGGCTGGTCGGGGGGGACGATCACGAAGCCCATGTCGAGGTTGTAGCCGAGGCTCTTGTCCGCGCCGATCGAGGCGACGATCCGCTCCGAATCGCGGTGCACGGGCAGCTTCGAGATGTCCTGGTTCCACGGGTTGTCCGGCGGGAACACCGGCAGGGCGCCGAGCACCGCGTCCGCTTCCGGGGTGTCGAACAGGATCGGCCGCGTGACGGCCGGCATCGGCGGACGCGTCCTCGCCGCGACGGCCACCGCGGCCGTCGCCGCCGCCACGATCGCGAAGCCCCCCGCCGCCCTTCGAGCCCTCATCGCGCTCCCCCTTTGGCGGCGATGGCCCGGGCCAGCGCCAGCCGCGCCGCTTCGTACGCGTCGCCGGTCTCGGCGAAGCCGACCTTCGCGCCGGCCTCGGAGAACACGCGCGGGACCACCGCCGCCAGCGCCGCGTCCACCGGCGCGGCCAGGCCGAGCTTCCGCGCCAGCGTCAGGTACTGGTGGTCCTGGAGCCCGCGGCGCAGGTTCGCCAGCTGGACGCTGGCGACCGGCCCCGCCACCCCGCGGTCCTGCTCGGGATGCACGTGCTCCTCGCCCGGATAGAAGAGCACGCCGTCCCCGTTGATCGTGCCCTGGTCGGGAACGGGCTTGTGGGGCTGGCCGCGGTTGTCGAACGTGATCGGGTTCGCCCAGACGTCCTGGTCGCGCTCGCCCTGCTTCTGCGAGTTGTGCCGCCAGTGCACCCCGTGCCAGAAGAAGTACAGGTCGAGGTCGTGCTTGAACACGGCCCAGGGTATCGCGCGGGCCTCGGTGGCCGGCGCGTCGATGACGATGGCCGGCCCGTTCGGCCGCCCCCCGTTGTACGTGCAGTACTCCCGGCCCTTGGCCTTCTCCTGCGCCACCCGCGCCAGGTCCACGTGCTGGGGGCCGGCGCACCAGATGTCGATCACGCCGTCGAGCGGGCTCACCCAGCCGTGCGTCACGAACACCGGCAGCTTCGCGCCGGGGCCGGGGCTCGAGTGCACGTTGTCGGCGAGGGTCCGGATGCGCGGGTACTGCGACGGGGACGGTTCGTCCGGCATGTAGAGGAACGTGCGCGCGCCGGGCCGCTCGCGCTCGAGGAACGTCATCCACGCGTCGGCCTTGCGCCAGGCGCTCTCCTTCTCGTCCCACCCGGGCCCCGGACCGTAGAACGAGGCCGGTACGATCCGGTTGCCGACGCCCTCGCCGGGCCCTTCGTAGCCGTGCGCGCGCGTGAAGTCGGAGCCGTCGAAGCGGCCGCGCGCGGCGCGCACCGCGGCCTCGTCGTACCCGTGGACCAGCTCGACGCGATACCGGTGCGCGAAGCGGTGGTAGACGGCGTCGAGGTTGCGCCCGTGGTACCGCTCGGGCTGGCTCGGCTCGTAGTAGACGATCGCGTCGAGGCTGTTCGCGTCGGGCAGCGTGAAGTCGAACAGCTCCAGCTCGACCGGCAGGGTGCGCGCCTCGCCGTCCGCCCGGACCGTGATCGTCCCCTCGTAGACGCCCGGCGGGAGGTCGCGCCCGGTGTAGACCTCGATCCAGACCGCCTGGTTCCGCGAGGGCGCGACGCGCAGCGGAAAGCCTCCGCGGCCGGCGCGCGCGCTCTCCGGCACGAGCTGCACCGGCTTGAGGCCGGTCGGGTCGCGCGGCGCGGCGGCGCTGCCGGGCTTCCACACCCAGTTCGCCCGGCTCGGCTCGGTCACGTTCAGGTAGTGGACGGAGAAGAGCTGGATCGGCCGGCCGGCGGAGGCG
>DATBIZ010000450.1:0-9707 GCA_036556645.1 Vicinamibacteria bacterium
CGGCCATCGTCGCGGCGGCCGGTGCGTGGATGGCGGCGGCGCCCGGCGCCGCCCAGGACGCCCGCTCGGCACCCGAACCCAGCGTGCTGGGCGATGCCAACCGGGACCTCGTGTTCACGCCGGTCGCGCCCTGTCGCGCGATCGACACGCGCTTCGCGGCGGGCGGGAAGCTCGTCGCCGGCGTGCCCAGGGACTTCGACATCGCGGGCACCCTGTCCGACCAGGGGGGCCTCACCGACTGCCTGATTCCCTTCGGTCCGGCGACTGCGATCGCCGTCAACCTGGTCGCGGTGGCCCCCTCCGGGGCCGGCAACCTGCGGGCCTGGGCCTTCGGCGATCCCGTGCCCAACGCGGCGGTGCTCAACTACGGCGTGGTCTCCGGGCTCGGCGCCCTGGCCAACGGGGTGATCCTCCCGCTGTGCAACCCCGCCAGCGCGACCTGCACGCGCGACCTCACCATCCGCGCCGACGTCGGCGACGTTCATCTCGTGGCCGATGTCACCGGCTACTACTCCGCGCCGTCGAGCCTGGCCATCCCGTGGAGCTCCGTCACGGGCAAGCCCGCCGGCTTTGCCGACGGGGTGGACAACGACACCACCTACAGCGCCGGCTTCGGGCTGAACCTGGTGGGCACCCAGTTCGCCGCGGATACCGGCGAGATGCAGGCCCGCGTCACCGGACTCTGCGGAGCGGGGTCCGCCATCGCCTCCATCAACTCGGCCGGCGGCGTGACCTGCGAGTTCGACAACGACACCACCTACAGCGCCGGCTTCGGCATCAACCTCTCCGGCACCGCGTTCAGCGCGGACACCACGGAGATGCAGCGGCGGGTGACCGGCACCTGCCCGGATTCCGCGATCCGGACCGTCTCCGCGAGCGGCACCGTGACCTGCGCCCCGACCCCCCCGGCGATCCAGGCCGGCCGCGACATCACCGGAACCGTGTGCCCCGCGAACGAGCTGATCTCGTTCGGGAGCACGTTCGCCTCGACGCCGGCGGTGGTCGTCACGCCGGAAGGGATCCAGGGTGTCGTCGGCGTGCCCAACACGTATTGCATGACGGACGGGGTGTCGACCACGGGGTTCTTCTACTGCTGCATCGGCAACGACCCGGACACCGTGAACTGGATCGCCATCGCGCCGTGACCGCGGCGCTCCGGCCGCCGGCTTGACGCGGTTCCCCGGGCCGCGGGAAGATCCGCCCGGGGAGCCGCTTGGCCGGTACCGGACAGGACGTCACGGAGCTGCTCCGCGCCTGGAGCGCGGGCGACAGCAGTGCCGCCGACCGCCTGATGCCGCTGGTCTACGCCGAGCTGCGCCGCCGCGCCGCCGCCTACCTGCGCCGCGAGCGGCGCGACCACACGCTGCAGCCCACCGCGCTCGTGCACGAGGCCTACCTCCGCCTGGTGGGCCAGCGGCGCGAGCCGTGGCGGAACCGCGCCCAGTTCTTCGGCGTGGCCTCGCAGGCGATGCGCTGGATCCTGGTGGACCGGGCGCGCGCGCGCAAGATGGCCAAGCGGTCGGGCCGCTGGACGCGCATCACGCTCGACGACGCCGGCCCGGTCAGCCGGCCGCGAGACGTGGACGTGCTCGACCTCGACACGGCGCTCACGCGCCTGGCGGAGTTCGATCCCCGGAAGAGCCACATCGCCGAGCTGCGGTTCTTCGGCGGCCTGTCCCTGGAGGAGACCGCCGACGTCCTCGGGCTCTCCGTCGCGACCGTCAAGCGCGACTGGCAGGCCGCGCGGGCGTGGCTGTTCAAGACGCTGGACGAATGACCCCCCGCCTCGGATCGTTCCCGCGGCCCGGCCGCGCTCGGCCGGCTACGAGCCGTCGCGCCGCTGCCACGAAGGCGCGGCGAGCACGGTGCCCCGGCGGCCGGCCAGGCGGACGTCGAGCCGGTGCGGGCCCGGGCCGAGCCGCGGCGCTTCCAGCACCAGCACGTAATGGCCGGCCAGCGCGCCCTCGAGCCGGCGCAGGGCCTGTTCCTGGAACAGGTGCGTCTTCGCGTAGAAGCCGCCGGTGTCGTACGACACCTGCTCCAGGCCGACCTCGAGCGAGTGGTAGTCGGCGTTGGTGACGTCCAGCGTGAACACGGCCGTGCGCGCCTCCAGCAGCGCGCGCCGCGCGGGCTCGTAGTCGCGCTCGAGGCGCACGCCGGTCGCGGAGAACCGTCCCAGCCCCCAGCCGAAGAACACCAGCGACTTCGCGCCGGGCACGTCCTTCAGGGCCTCGCCCAGGACGAGCAGCGCGGTCTCGGGCGTGCCCGCGCGGCGCGCCTTGACGCGGTCGAACGAGGGGCCGAGCGAGGGCTCGTCGTCCGACCCCGGCGCGACCGGTCGCGGCCCGAACAGGATCGAGTGCGTGAGCGCGTGGCGCGCCCGCGCGCGGTCGGTGGTGAAGTCCACCCACAGCTTCAGGTGCGAGTCGAACGAGAGCACGGCCACGCGGTCGGCGGGTGCCAGGCGCTCGAGCATCGCCGCGGCCTCGCGCGTCATCTTCATCAGGCCGCCGATGCGCGAACGCTCGAGGTCCTTCTGGAAGAAGAACACCACCAGCCGGCCTGGCGGCGCGTCGGGCGCCCCGGCGGCAAGCGCCTCCTCGCCCGGGAGAGGCGCGCTGCCCTCCACCCAGTAGGCCGACTCGACCGCCGCCTCCCGCCCGCCGAGCCTCACCCGGAAGTCGGGGGGGCCCAGCCCGCCGATCGGCTCTCCGCGCGCGTCCACGACCCGCGCCTCGACCAGGATCCGCTCGACCTCGACCTGCTCCCGCAGGCGCACCTGCGGGGGATCGGCCTGGGCGAGGGCGGCCAGCGCGGCCAGGGCGGGCAGCGGCCCGCCGGTCACGCGCGTGGCGCGGGGCGCGCGACGGGCTCGAGCACCGGGTAGACCGGCTCCCACATCGCGCCGCGGACCGCCTCCACGAGCGCGCGCTCGTCCATCGCGCGTCCCACGCCGGCGCGGCCGGCCTCGCGCGCGACCGCGACCGCGATCTCCGCGGTGACCTCGCGCAGCCGCGCGATCGGCGGGAACAGGCTGCCCGCGGCCAGGTCCTCGTCCGCCACGAGCTCGGCGAGCCGGGCGGCCGCGGCGGTGAACATGCCGTCGGTGATCTCGCGCGCCTCGCCGACCAGCGCGCCGAGGCCGATGGCCGGGAACACGAACGCGTTGTTGCCCTGCCCGATGCGCACCAGCCGTCCGCCGTGCGCGACCGGCGGGAAGGGGCTGCCGGTGGCCACGAGCGCGCGGCCCTCGGTCCACTCGAGGACGTCCGAGGGCGTGGCCTCCGCCTGGCTCGTCGGGTTCGACATCGGGAACACGATCGGACGCCGGGTGTGCGCGGCCATCTCCCGGACGATCGCCTCGGTGAAGGCGCCCGGCGCGCCGGACACGCCGACCAGCACGGTCGGGCGGAGCTGGCGCACCACCGCGGCCAGGTGGCGCGGCGCGCCGGCGCCCAGGCCGCGCGCCTCCGCCAGCGCCGCCGGCCACGCCAGCTCGCGCCGGAAGGCGTCCGCCGCGGCGCCGGCCTCGATGACGAGCCCGTGGCTGTCGAGCAGCGCGATCGCCTCGGTCAGCGCGGCCCCCGACACCCCGGCGCGGGACAGCGCGTCCCGCAGCAGCCGCCCGATGCCCACGCCCGCCGCGCCCGCGCCCAGGATCACGACCCGCTGCGCCGCGAGCGTGGCGCCCGCCGCGCGCATGCCGGCCAGCACCCCGGCCAGGGCCACCGCCGCGGTCCCCTGGATGTCGTCGTTGAACGAGGGCAAGGCCTTGCGGTAGCGCTCGACCAGCGCGAAAGCGTTGCCCTTGCTGAAGTCCTCCCACTGCAGCACCGCGCGCGGGAAGCGGCGCCGCACCGCCTCGACGAACTCCTCGACCAGCGCCTCGTAGCGCGGCCCGTGGAGCCGCGGATGGCGCCAGCCGAGGTAGAGCTCGTCCGCGAGCAGCGCCGGGTTGTCGGTGCCCACGTCCAGGCTGACCGGCAGCGTCTGCGCCGGGTGGATGCCCGCGGCGGCGGTGTAGAGCGCCAGCTTGCCGACCGGGATCGGCATGCCGCCCGCGCCCTGGTCGCCCAGGCCCAGGATGCTCTGGTTGTCCGTGACCACGATCAGCCGCACCTCCTCGAACGGCGCGTTGCCGAGCGCCTCGTGCACGCGGCCCTGGTGCTCGGGCGTGATCCACAGCCCCCGCGCCCGGCGGAAGATCCGGCTGAACTCCTGGCAGGCGCGCCCGACCGTGGGCGTGTAGACGATCGGCACCAGCTCCTCGAGGTGGTCGAGCAGCACGCGGTAGAACAGGTGCTCGTTGCGGTCCTGCAGCGCGGCCAGGCCGATGTAGCGCTCGAGCGCGTCGGTCTTGCGCGCGAGGTTGCCGTACGCTCGGCGCGCCTGCTGCTCCATCGAGCTCACCGCGGAGGGCAGGAGGCCGCCCAGCCCGAAGGCCTGGCGCTCCTCCTCGGTGAACGCGGTGCTCTTGTTGTACATCGGGTGCGCCAGGAGCTGAGCGCCCCGCCAGGGCACCTGCACGCGCACGCGCCCGTCCGGCCCGCGGGTGTGGACGTACGCCTCCATGGCGGGGTCCATTGTTCACCGCCCCCGCAGCAGCCGCAATCGGACCCTGGTACACTCGCGGCACCCGTGCGTGACGTCCTGCGGCGTCTGTCGTGGCGCCGGTGGCTGGCCGCGGTGGCGGCCGCCGCCGGCCTGTTCGCGGCCGGCTTCGGCCTCTACTACGTCCTCGTGCGCGAGGGCGTGATCCGGTACAACAAGTACGACCGGCGCGAGCGCGGGACCTTGAAGAAGGGCGACGCCGCTCCGGACCTCACCCTCGCCGGCTACGCCACCGAGTCCGTGCAGCTCTCCGAGCTCTGGCGCGAGCGGCCCGTGGTGCTGGTCTTCGGAAGCTGCACCTGACCGCCCTTCCGCAAGAAGATCGGCGATCTTCACAAGATGTACGACGCGTACCGGGACCGGGCGGAGTTCCTCACCGTCTACATCAACGAGGCCCACCCCGACGACGAATGGCAGATGGAGATCAACCGCACCGAGGAGGTCGTGTACCGCCAGCCCACCACCTTCGAGGAGCGGCGGGAGCTGGCGAAGGTGCTGGTCGAGAAGCTGAAGTACCGCCTGCCGCTGGCCATCGACGGGATGGACAACCCCGCCGACAAGGCGTACGCGGCGTGGCCGGAGCGCATGTACGTCATCGGGGTCGGGGGCAGGATCGTCTACAAGGGGGGGATGGGGCCCTTCGGGTTCAAGCCCGAGGACGCGGAAGAGGCGCTGGCGGCGTATCTGGGAGAGTCCTAGGCCGCTGGACAGGGCCGTTCCCCAACGGACGGGCACGGGCACGGGCACGGCGGGGGGCTCGGGGGGTTCGTGTAGACTGCGGCATCCGATGAGGGCGGCATGATTCCGCGGTATTCCCGGCCGGAGATGGCGCGGATCTGGTCGGACGAGAACCGCTTCGCGACCTGGCTCCAGGTCGAGATCGCCGCCACCGAGGTGCTCAGCGAGGGCGGCATCGTGCCGCCCGAGGCGCTGGCCGCGATCAAGGAGAAGGCGCGCTTCGACGTGGCGCGCATCGAGGCGATCGAGAAGGACGTGCAGCACGACGTGATCGCCTTCGTGTCCAACGTGGCGGAGAACGTGGGGCCGGAGGGGCGCTGGCTGCACTACGGGCTCACCTCCTCGGACGTGGTGGACACCGCGCTCTCGATGCTGATGCGCGAGGCGCTGGACCTGGTCACGGCGGACCTCGACGCGCTGATGGAGGCCGTCCGCGCCCGCGCCTTCGAGTTCAAGCACACGCCGATGATCGGGCGCACGCACGGCGTGCACGCCGAGCCGATGACGTTCGGCCTGAAGCTGGCGCTCTGGCACGCGCAGCTCGCGCGCGACCGCGAGCGTCTCTCCCGCGCGCGGGAGACGATCTCGGTGGGCAAGCTCTCGGGCGCGGTGGGCACGTTCTCCCACCTGCCGCCGGTGGTCGAGGAGGCGGTGTGCCAGCGCCTGGACCTGCTGCCGGCGCCGATCGCCTCGCAGGTGCTGCAGCGCGACCGCCACGCCGAGGTGCTCACCACGCTGGCCATCGTGGCCGCCTCGCTGGAGACCTTCGCGGTCGAGGTGCGGGCGCTGCAGAAGACCGAGGTGCGCGAGGTCGAGGAGCCCTTCGGGGAGAAGCAGAAGGGCTCGTCCGCGATGCCGCACAAGCGCAACCCGGTGGGCGCCGAGCAGGTCACCGGCCTCAGCCGCGTCCTGCGCGCGAACGCGCACGCCGCGCTGGAGAACGTCGCGCTCTGGCACGAGCGGGACATCAGCCACTCGTCGGTGGAGCGGGTGATCATCCCCGACAGCTTCCTGGCCCTCGACCACATGTTGCGGCGGTTCACCGACATCGTGCGCGGGCTGCTGGTCTCTCCCGAGCGGATGCGGCGCAACCTCGACCTGACCCGCGGGCTGGTGTTCTCCGGGCAGCTCCTCCTCGAGCTGACCGCGCGCGGGATGCGGCGCGAGGACGCCTACCGGGTGGTGCAGCGCCACGCGATGGAGTCCTGGCGCGCGGACACCGACTTCCGCAAGCGGGTGGCGGCCGACCCCGAGGTGCGCGCCGTGCTGCAGGACCACGAGATCGCCGAGGTCTTCCGGCTCGAGCGCTACCTGCAGCACGTGGACGCGATCTTCGAGCGCGTGTTCCCCGACGAGCCCGGCGGGGGCGGCGAGCGGGGACGGGGGTGAGCGGCTGGCTGGCCGACCCGCGCGCCCTCGAGGCGCTGGAGAGCGTCGGCATCTTCCTCGGGTCCTACCTCGCGGCGAAGGTCGTCTCGCTCGCCTTCGCCCGCGTGCTGGTGCGGGCGGCGGCGCGCACGCGCTCGACCGTGGACGACCGGGTGGTGGCCGCGCTGGGCCGGCCGATCACCTACGCCCTGGTGCTGGTCGGCGCGTGGCTCGCGCTGCACCACCTGCCGCTGCGGCCGCGCTGGACGGCCTGGCTCGAGCACCTGCTCTTCGTGGTCGGCGTGCTGCTCGCCACCCTGGCCCTGATCCGCGCCTGGGCCATCCTGATGGGCTGGTACGTGACCGAGTCGCGCCACGCGGCCCGCGACGGCCTGGCCCGCGAGTTCGGCCCGCTGTTCGGCAAGCTGGGCGTGATCTTCATCGTGACCGTGGCCGTGATCGCCACGCTGACGCACTTCGGCGTCAACGTCGCCTCGCTGGTCGTGTCGCTCGGGGTGGGCTCGCTGGCCATCGGCCTGGCCGCCCAGGACACGCTCTCGAACATGTTCGCGGGCTTCACCCTGATGGCCGACCGTCCCTTCCGCGTCGGCGACCGGATCCGCCTGGCCTCCGGCGACACCGGCGACGTCCTGGAGATCGGGATGCGGGCCACGCTGATCCAGACCCTCGACGACACGATCCTGGTGGTGCCCAACAGCGTGCTGGTCAAGGAGCGGGTGGTGAACCTGAGCCGGCCCTCGCGCAGCCTCACCACGCGCCTGGAGGTCGGGGTGGCCTACGGCAGCGACCTGCCGCTGGTGCGGCGCGTGCTGGCGGAGGCCGCGCTGTCGAGCGAGCACACGGACGGCGACCGCGCGCCGGTGGTGCTGGTGACCCGCTTCGCGGATTTCTTCGTCAACGTGATGCTGATATTCTGGGTCCGCGACTACGCGCAGCAGGGCCTGGCGCTCAGCCAGGTGCACGAGGAGATCGACCGCCGCTTCCGCGCGTCGGGGATCGAGATCCCGTTCCCGGTGCGGCGGATGATCCTGGAGCCGGGGGTGGCCGCGCCCGAGCAGGCGCAAGGGGCTTAGCGAGATGCCGAGGGCCAGGGTGTACGTGACGCTGAAGAAGTCGGTGTTCGACCCGCAGGGCCGCACCATCCACGAGGCGTTGCGCTCGATGGGCTACGCGAGCGTGGCCGACGTGCGCCAGGGCAAGTTCTTCGAGGTGGACCTGGAGGGCGTGGCTCCCGACCAGGCGCGCGACACCGCCGAGGAGATCGCGCGCCGCGTGCTGTCGAACCCGGTGATCGAGAGCTTCCGGGTGGAGGTGGAGCCATGAAGGCCGGCGTGGTCGTCTTCCCGGGCTCGAACTGCGACCACGACACCCTCCACGTGCTGCGGGACGTCTGCGGCCAGGAGGCCCGCTTCGTCTGGCACAAGGAGGCCGACCTCTCGGGCCTCGACGCGGTGGTGCTGCCGGGCGGGTTCTCCTACGGCGACTACCTGCGCACGGGCGCGATCGCCCGCTTCAGCCCGGTGATGCGCGCGGTGGGCGACTTCGCGGCGAAGGGCGGGGCCGTGCTCGGCATCTGCAACGGCTTCCAGATCCTGCAGGAGGCCGGCCTCCTCCCGGGCGCGATGCTGCGCAACCGCGGCGTGAAGTTCCTCTCCCGGCCCGTGCACGTGCGCGTGGAGCGCGGCCACACGATCGCGACCGAGGGGCTGCGGGTGGGCGAGGTCCTCACCATGCCGATCGCGCACGGCGAGGGCAACTTCTACGCGACCGACGAGGAGCTGGACCGCCTCGAGAAGAACGGCCAGGTCGTCTTCCGCTACACCACGCGCGAGGGCCGCCTCGACACGGCGGCCAACCCGAACGGCAGCGCGCGCGCGATCGCCGGCATCAGCAACGAGGCCGGCAACGTGGTGGGCCTGATGCCGCACCCGGAGCGGGCGGCGGAGCCGCTGCTGGGGTCCTCGGACGGCCGGCGGGTGTTCGAGGCGCTGGTGCGCGCGGTGCAGTCGCGCGCGGTCGCGGTCTAGCCGCTAGGGCGTCCAGACTTCGACCTCGGGCAGGGACCAGCCGTCGTAGCTGGTCCCGGTGTCCGCGACCAGCAGGCTGATCCCGGTCAGAGGGCGCCCGCCGAGGTCGAAGCCCAGGCGCGCCCCGCGCGGCGAGGGCAGGAGCTGGTCCAGGAGCTGGAGGGTGTGCGCGTCGTCCAGCCGCGCCTGCTCGCTCCAGCGCAGGGCGTGGTCGCGCCCGGCCACCCGGAAGCGCGTGGGGAAGACCGCCGTCCGGTTCAGCGTCAGCACGACCCCCGCGACCGGCAGCGGACGGTCGAACGTCACCTCCCAGAACTCGTCCCCGCGCAGCGGCCGCGCGACCACCCACGCGGTGTCCACGCGGCCGTCCGCGGCCAGGGCCGGATCGCCGAGCTTCGCCCGGTACGTCCAGCCCGGCCGGCGCACCGGCGCGCCGGCCGGGAACGGCGCGGCCGCGATCGTGGGCCCGCCGTCCACGATGCGGTACACCTCGTCCACGCCGCCGTCGTGGGTCCGGCCCGCGGCGGCCTCGAAGCGGGCGACGCGGCGAATGCGCCCGCTGGCCGCCGCCGGCGGCAGGCGCGCGAAGAGGTCGAGCCGGGCCTCGGCGAGCGCACGCGCCTGGTCCACCGGCGGCGGCGCCCAGCGCAGCTTCTCGAGGAGGTCCACGCCGGCCGGACGGCCGTGATGGACGATCACGGTGTCCACGCCGATCGCGCGGAACGCCTGCAGCGTCACGTCCGCGGGGAACTCCGCGGCCAGCCGGCGCAGCAGGCGCGTGACCAGCGGCGGGTAGGAGACGTAGCCGTGGATGACGCGCCGCCCGTGCGCGATCGAGAAGTACTCCTCGAGCGTCTCCTTGCGCACCAGCGCCTCGCCGTGGATCGGCACCTCGGCCAGCGCGTGTACCTCGTTCGCGGCCGCCCAGCCGTACACGGCGGG
>DATBIZ010000451.1:0-7314 GCA_036556645.1 Vicinamibacteria bacterium
GGACTCGCCGTGGCGTTCGGGCTCGTCGTGCTCGTGCTCGTCAACGCGGGCTACCAGTTCGACGGCACCTTCACGCCCGCCGCCGAGCTGCAGTGGCGCAGCCGGACCCTGCAGGGGCTCCAGCAGGTGCGCGTCCCCCTGCTGCTCCCGCGCATCCTCCTCTGGACGCTGGACCAGTCGTACGTCGTGCAGGAGAACCCGAACGTCGGCCGCGGCAACAACTACCTCCTCGGCGAGATCAACCACGATGGCCGCTGGGAGGCGTTCCCGCTGATGGTGCTGCTCAAGACGCCACTCGCGCTGTTCGCGCTGCTGGCCTGGGCCCTGCTCGCGAAGGCGGCCGGGCCGCCCCGCCGCGAGCTGGCCCTGTGGCTGCTGGGGCCGCCGCTGGCCTGGCTCGTCTTCTTCAGCCTGCTGGTCAAGCCGCAGATCGGCGTGCGCTACCTGCTGCCGGCCTTCCCGTTCCTCTTCGTGCTCGCGGCGCGGGCGGCCCTCGCGGCGGGCTCACGGGCGCGCCTGGCGCGGGGGGCGCTGCTCGCCTGGTACGCGGTGTCCTCCCTCTCCTATCGCCCGCACTACATCTCCTACTTCAACGAGCTGATCGGCTCGCGCCTCGACGCGTACCGGTACCTGGCGGACTCGAACCTCGAGTGGGAGGACGCGTTCCATTTCGTCTCGGAGTACCGGCGGAAGCACCCGGACCGCCCCTTCGCCTACGAGCCGGAGGCGCCGGTGGGCGGCTACGTGCTGGTGAGCGCGAACCAGCTCGTGGGGATCTTCGGCACCGAGCGCTACCGGTGGCTGCGCGAGAACTTCCGGCCCGTGGACCACGTCGCCTACGGCCATCTTCTCTTCTACGTGCCGCCCGAGCGCGTGGAGGAGCTGAAGCGGGACTACGGCTTCCCCTGAGGCGCCTTGCCGCCGCTCCCGCGCGATGGCATCATGCCGCGCTCATGCGACGCGCGCTGCTCCTCTTCCTGGCCACCGCGCTCGCGCCGTGCGCGGCGCGCGCCACGGACGCGCCGCTCGTCGTCCGCGCGGTCGGGCGCATGACGATCCGCGCCGACCAGACGCTGGCGTTCCCCGGCGGGTTGTTGACCGTGCAGGTGCGGTCCCGCCGGCCGGTGCGGGGCGCGATGTACGCGGTGCTCGACGGCCGGCGCTGCCCGTTCTTCTACCGCGGCGGCGTGTTCACCGCGCTGGTGCCGATCCCGGCCACCCTCGCGGCGGGGCCCGCCCGCCTGGGCATCGAGGTGCGCGGCGGCCGCGGGCGCCAGCGGATCGCGGTCCCGATCGAGATCGCCCCGCGGCAGTACCCGGGCCGCACGGTGGTGATCCCCGAGGCCAAGCGGCCGCTGGTCACCCAGCGCGCGGCGGTGCGCGACGGGCGCCGGGTGCAGCTCGCGCTGCGCACTATCAGCCCGGACCGCCGGTGGAGCGGCCGGTTCCAGGCGCCGGTGGCCACGGCGCCGGCCGACACCTACGGCGCGCCGATGAGCTACGTCGGCGCCTCGCCGATCGAGGCGAGCACGGACTCCATCCACGGTGAGTACCATCGCGGGCTGGACTACGACGTGCCGGCGGGGACACCGGTCCGCGCGCCGGCGGCCGGCACGGTCCTGCTCGCGCGGGCGCTCTCGCTGACCGGCCAGACGCTGGTCCTGGACCACGGCCAGGGCGTGATCAGCGCGCTCTTCCACCTGAGCCGGCTCGACGTCCGCGAGGACGACTGGGTGGACGCGGGCGCCGCGGTCGCGCTCTCCGGCGAGAGCGGACTCGCCGCGGAGCCGCACCTGCACTGGGCCGTCTACGTGCTCGGGGTCGCGGTGGACCCGCGCGTCATGGAGCGCCTGGGGGACTGATCCCGCCCAGACGACAGACGATGCGGGCGATCCCGTCCAGCGTCGAGAACTCGTCGGAGAGGAGGTCGTCGTCGGGGATCTGGATCCCGAACTCCTGCTGGACGAACGACAACAGCTCCACCACCCCGACCGAGTCCACGTAGCCGAGCTCGAACAGCGCCGCCGAGCGGCAGAAGCGCGTGTCGCGGGCCGAGACCGCGAACTGCCGCCGCACGTACGACTCGAGCCGGCCGGCCACTTCGTCGTGGCTCACGCGTGGGCCTCCGCCAGCGGCACGCCGCTGCGGTAGCGCCCGCCGCGCAGGAACCGGTCCAGGACGCCGAGGTCCTCGACCTGGTGCAGCGCCGCGAAGCGGCGGCGCAGCCAGGCGTCGTCGAGGCCGCGGTCCACGCAAAGGGCCAGCACGCCCCGGCTGCCGTCGGCGTCGCCCATCTGGGCGCGCGTCTTGCCGCGCGTGAACACGTAGGGCGGCACCGCGTCGCCGAAGACGAGCCGGGTCAACCGTTGCTTGCGCTCCGGCTCGAGCAGGAACGGCGCGGGCAGGTTCAGGTACAGGTGCGCGGCCGCCGCGTAGGGCTGCACCAGCGCCAGGCCGCAGCGCTCGAAGGGCCCGACCTCGCGGTGCGTGCTCGCCAGCCCCTTCACCAGCGCATCCTGCAGCTCCGTGGGAGCGAGCCGCGGCAGCCGGTAGTACACCTTCCCGCGGTAGGTCTCGGGCAGGTAGTCCACCAGGAACTCGTTCATCAGGTCTCCGGTCAGCACCAGCGCCGGGCCCTGCCCATCGCGCGCGGCGGCCACTCCGGCGGCCAGCGCGGCGTTGACCAGCGCCGCGTGCACGTTGAAGTCGCGCCAGTCGACACCTTCCGCGAGCACGCCGTCGAGCTGGTCCAGCAGCTCGTCGGGACGGACGGTCACGCACCGCAGCGGCAGCGCGAGGTCGCGCGCGAGCCGCTCGGCGGTGACGCGATCCTCGCTGGGCCGCCCGTCGGGATGGGCGATGTCGAAGCTGACCGCGGTCAGGGTGCGGAAGTGCCCGCGCGCCAGCACGGCCACGCCGGTGCTGTCGAGCCCCCCCGACAGGCACACGAACGCCTGCGCCTCCGGAGCCGCCCGCGCCAGCCCGGCCACGTACTCGTCGAGCGTCCGCCGGATCTCTTCGGCCGCGGCCTCCACCGTGTACGCGTTCGCGGACGGATCGGGCCGCCGGGCCGGACCGGCGATCGCCGCCACGCGCGCGGTGCGGCTCGAGAAGTCCAGGTCGATCGCGGCGCCCGCGGGAACCGCCTGGATCGTCTCGAAGCGACAACCGGCCGCGACGAGCCGGCACGGCCGCGCGGAGACCACGACCGAGCCGTCCGGCCCCGCCGCCCAGAAGAGCTTGTTCAGCCCCATCGGGTCCCGCACCAGCCGGTGCCGGTGCGGCGCGGTCGTTCCCACGCCGGCATAGGCGCCGCGCAGCTCCACGGGCAGCGGCGCGTCCGGCTCGCTCAGCTCCGGTCCCGCGAGCTGGGAGCCGGTCCAGGCGAAGTTGTGGTCCAGCGCGCCCGCGATGCGAACGTGGCTCATGGCGAGAGGACGTCGCGCAGGATCGCGAGCGAGCGCCCCAGCATCGCCTCCGAGCCGGTCAGCGACAGCCGGAAGTAGCCCTTGTGGTGGAAGACCGGCGCCGGGAGGGCGAGGACGCCGGCGCGCGCCAGGTCGCGGATGAAGTCGAAATCGCCGCGGCCGCCCGGCGTGGCCACGTAGACGAACAGCGTCGCCACCGGGCGCGCCACGCGGTAGCCGGCCGCCGTCAGCCCCGTGGTCAGACGCTCGCGCCAGCGCTCCACCGGTCCGTGGTCGTGGCGGAGGGCCAGCAGTCCGGGGATGGCGGCCTGCATCAGCGCGGTCGGCGTGCAGAAGCCGGTGATGCGCGTGAGCCGCGCCAGGCCGGACGAAACCGGCGCTCGCTGCGGGTGCCGGGGCGAGACGGCCAGGTAGCCCAGGCGCTGGCCCTGCAGGTAGTGGTACTTGCCGAACGAGTAGACGATCAACGTCGAGGGCCACGAGGCCGCGCCGCTCACGTACGTCCCCGGGGTGACGAAGTCGCGGTGGGTCTCGTCGCTGATCAACGTCACGGCGCGGCCCAGCCGCCGCTCCGCGCGCGCGAGCACCTCGGCCAGCGCGGCCAGCGCCTCGCGCGCGTAGCACTGGCCCGCGGGGTTCGAGGGCTGGCTGATCAGGACCGCCGCCGTCCGCGGCCCGATCGCCGCCTCGATCCGCTCGAGGTCGAGCTGGAAGTCCGGCTCCTGGAGCGGGACCGTCACCGGGGTGAGCCCGAGGTGGCGCGCGTAGAGCGGATAGTCGAGCCAGCACGGCACCGGGATCACGACCTCGTCGCCCGGCGTGCCCGCGGCGCGCAGCGCGAGGTGCAGGGCGGCCATCGCGCCCGGGGTCAGGATCACGTCCTGGTGCCCGAACTCCAGCGCGTGGCTGGCGGCCAGCGCGTCCGCCACCGCGCGCCGCGCCAGCGTGTGGCCTCCGAACGGCGCGTATTGCAGGTCGAGCAGCCGCTCGCGCTCGAGCGCGCTGCGCAGGACCGTCCGCGTCGCGGGCGCCACGCCTTCGTAGGGGTTGGCGTACGAGAGGTCGCACAGCCGCTCGCCCAGGCGGACGGCCCGCCGGCGGATCGCCTCGAACGTCTCCAGCGGCTCGAGCAGCGGCTCGAGCTCAGCCGCGATCATGCGCCTGCGGCGACCATGCCGACGGGTCGTGTTTGCCGCTGGAGAGCCGCGGAAGCGCCGGCCGCACGTCGATCCGCGCGGGCTGCATGTAGCGCGGCAGCTCGGCCAGGCAGTACTGCTGCAGCCGCTCGAGCGACCCGCGCTCGCCGAGGACCACCGCGGCCACGATGCGCTCTCCGCGCTCGTCGTCGGGCTCGGCCCCCACGACGCATTCCACGACCTCGCCGGAGGCGTACAGCACGCTGGCGACCTCGTCGGGGCTCACCCGGTAGCCGAGGCTCTTGATCAGCTTGTCGCGGCGGCCGAGGTGGTACAGGAATCCGTCCTCGTCGCGCCGCACGAGGTCTCCCGAGAAGACCACGCGCTCGCCGTCGGGGGCGCCGGCCGGACGCAGCGGGTGCGGGCGGTAGACGCGCGCGGTCGTCTCCGGGTCGCGCCAGAACCCGAGCGCCACCGTCGGGCCCCGGTGCACCAGCTCGCCCGCCTCGCCGGGAGCGCACGGCGTGAGGTCCTCGCGCAGGACGAGGATCTCCGCGCCGGGGATGGCGCGCCCGATCGAATCGGGCCGGCGGTCCACTTCCTCCGGCGGCAGGTAGGTGCTGCGGAACGCCTCGGTCAGCCCGTACATCAGGAAGAGCTGCGCCCGCGGATACGCGCGCCGCAGCGCATCCACCGCGTGGCGCGGCATCCGGCCGCCGGTGTTGGTCAAGATCCGCAGGGACGGCAGCGGGTTCTCCTGGAAGGCCTCGACGGTCAGGAGCTGCAGCCACAGCGGAGGGACCGCGGGCAGCACGGTGACCTGCTGGGCGCGCAGCGCGGCCACGATCTGCGGCGGGACCGGGGACCGCTCGACGACCAGCGTGGCTCCCATGGTCGTGGCGCAGAGGAGCTGGTTGAACCCGTAGTCGAAGCTGAACGGCAGCAGGCTGGCGATGCGGTCCTCGCCGGTGAGGCCGAGGTAGCGAATGACCGCGCCCGCCCCCGCCCACAGGTTCGCGTGGGACACCGCGACGCCCTTGGGCAGGCCGGTCGAGCCGGACGTGTAGATGATCTGCGCGACGTCCGAGCCGACGCGCGGCAGCGGCGCCGCCTCGGGCGCGGCCGGGATGTCCGCCACGTCGAGCACCACGGCGGCGGACTGGAACGGCCGGGGCTGACGCGCGAGGACGTCGCGGCTGGTCAGCAGCACCCGCGCCTCGGCGTGGCCGAGGATGTGCTCGACCTGCCGGGGCCGGAGCGTCTCGTTGACGTTGACGGCGATGGCGCCGGCCGCCGCGGTGCCGAAGAAGGCGGCCGCCGCGTCCGGGCCTCGCTCGAGCAGCGTCGCGACCCGATCGTCGCGCCGGACCCCCGCCTCGCGCAGCGCGGCCGCCACCGCCGACGCCCGCGCGCGCAGCGCGGCGTAGGCGGTCGTGCCGGCGCGCTCCGCGATCGCGGGCCGTTCCCCCGCGACGTCCGCCGCGGCCCACAGCGTGCAGGCGATGTTGGCGTCCCCGCTCGGCGGCCCTGCCGAAAGCGGGTGGGGATCCCCGGCCGTCCGCGACGTGCGCATGTGAGCTGGAGGGAGGGGCGCCGTGACGGCGTCCTATCCTTCATGGTACACACGCAGGATGCGGCCGGGTCGAGACGCGCACGAATCGAGCCCGGGCCTGGGCTGAATGCCCCGCATCCGCGGGCTCCTCCCGCCAGACCTCCCCGCGGTCGCCGCGCTCTTCCGGAGCACGTTCGGGACAGGCCACTGGCGCGGCGCCAACCGGCTCGAGGCCTATCTCCAAGACGCGCTGCGGGGCGGCCCCTGGTACGACGAGGCCCTGTCGTCGCTGGTCTACGAGACCGACGACGGCGCCGTCGGCGGTTTCCTCGGCGTGCTGCCGCGGCCGATGGTGCTGCGCGGCCGCCGGCTACGGGCCGTGGTCAGCACCAAGTTCATGGTGGCGGGCGGGCACGGCCGCGGCGGCCCGGCCGCGGTCGCCCTGCTCAAGGCCCTGATGGCCATGCCGCACGACCTGGTCCTTGCGGACGTCGGGTCGGACGACATGCGGCGGCTCTGGGAAGCGCTCGGCGGAGGCACCGTCCTGCTCTACAGCCTCTACTGGCGGCGTCAGTTGCGGCCGTTCCGCCATGCGGTCTCGTGGCTCCGGAAGCAGAAGGTCTACGGCCGGCCCGCGCTCGGGCTGAGGCCCTTCCACCGGCCGGCGGACGCCCTGTTCGGGCGCCTTTCCGTCAACCGCTTCCACCGCCCGCCCGCCGGCAGCGCGACGTCGGAGCTGGACGAGGCCACGTTCCTGGCCCACTACTCGGAGCTCGCGGGACCGGCCAGCCTGCGCGTCGAGTTCGACGCGCCCGCCTACCGATGGACGCTGGAGATGGCCGCCGCGGGGCGTCCCGCGAGCGCGCTGCGCAAGCGCGCGGTCCGCGCCGCGGGCGGAGAGGTGCTCGGCTGGTACGTCTGCGCGGTCGAGCGGGCACGCGACTGGGAGGTGCTCCATTTCCTGAGCCGCCCGGCCGCGACCGCGGACGTGCTCTCGCACCTGTTCGCGGAGGCGTGGGCGAACGGCGCGGTCACCGTCCACGGCCGCATCGACCCGCAGCAGATCAGGGAGTTCTCGGCTCGGCACGCGGCGATCGGCTCGGGACCGCCGTGGATGCTCGCTCATTCGAGGCACCCGGAGGTGCTGGAGGCGCTGTACCGGGGGAACGCCTCCCTGTCGCGGCTGGAAGGGGAGTGG
>DATBIZ010000452.1:0-4680 GCA_036556645.1 Vicinamibacteria bacterium
GCGCATCAGGTAGGCCTGCGGGGTCTCGATGAACTGGACCGCCGGCACGTACAGCGTGGGGCGTGCCACGGCCAGGTCGCGGTAGCGGATTGGCGCCACCACGCCGACGACGGTTCGCCAGGGCTCGTCCGGGTCTTCGAGACCCATCCGGATCCGCTTGCCGATGGGGTCCTGGCTCGGCCAGAACCGCTGCGCGACGTCCGCGCTCACGACGGCGACCAGTGGTGCCTTCGGCCCGTCGTCGGCCGTGAACGCGCGCCCGCGCCGCATCGGCACCCCGAGCGTCCGGAAGTGATTCGGATAGACCGCTTCGACGTTCAGCGATGGATTGCCCCTCGCGAGCTCGACCGTCTGCCCTTCGGCCCTGGACCGTGGCGCGTCCCACCCGCTGACCCCGGCGAGCGGCGGGTTGTTGACGGGCGTGGCGCTCTCGACGCCCGGGATGCCCCGGAGCCGCGTGACGACCTCGTCGTGGAAGCGTGGCGGCATCGGCGCCTCCTTCTCGCCGGCCGGCGCGAAAGCCAGGGCCACGACCACCAGGCGGTCCGCGTCGAGCACCATGTCCACGCGCTGCAGCCGCAGCAGGCTGCGGGCCAGCAGGCCCGCCGCGGCGACCACCGCGACCGCGAGCGCCACCTGCCCGACGACGAGCACGCGGCGGCCGCGCGCCGCGTCGGCGGCGCCGTGAGAGCGCCCGCTACGGAGCCGGGAAGCGACGTCGGTCCGCGCCGCGAAGAGTGCCGGCGCCACGCCGGCGAGGGCGGCCGAGACCAACGCCAGCGCGGCCGTGACCAGCGCGACCGTCGCATCGATGCGGACGGCCTCCAGCCGCGGGAGGCCGCCCGGGACGAGCGCCAGCACGAGGGGCAACGCGCCGCGGGCGGCCAGGAGCCCGGCCAGCCCGGCCGCCAGCGCGATCAGCAGGCTCTCGGCGAGGAGCTGCCGCGCCAGCGTGCCGCGGCTCGCGCCCAGCGCCGCGCGCACGGCCAGCTCCGACCGGCGGGCCTCGCCGCGGACGAGCATCAGGTTCGCGGTGTTGGCGCAGGCGATCAGGAGCACGAGCCCGACCGCGGCGAGCAGGACGAGCATCGCCGGCCGCACATCGCCCACCACGACGTCGTCGAAGGAGCGCACCACCACGGTCAGACCTCGCGGCCCGCCTCGCTCCACCTCGAGCCGGCCGACCAGCCCCTGCAGCTCCAGCCCGGCCTGCTCGCGCGTCACGCCGGGACGGAGCCGGGCGAGGAGCACGTTCTCCTGACGCACCGCTTCGCGGAGCGTCCCCGTGAGGGAGACCTGCGCCTCCACGGTCATCCAGCCCTCGACTCCGACCGGGTAGTCCAGCCCCGGCGGCATCACCCCGACGATCCGGAAGGGCGGATCGCTCAGCGCGACGCGGCGCCCGATCACGTCCGGCGCTCCGCCGTACCGTCGCTGCCAGAGGCCGTGCGAGATGACCAGCACCTTCTCGGCGCCGGCGACGTCGTCCGCGTGCTCGAGGGCACGGCCGAGGAGAGGCGCCACGCCGAGCGTGGCGAAGAAGGAGCCGGTCACGCAGGTGGTGCTCAGGTGGCTGGCGGCATCGCGTTCGACGGCCACGCCCGGCCAGGCGCCGTGCCGGCTCAGGCCGGCGACGCGCTCGAACGAGCGGCTCTCCCGCGCGACGACGTCGATGTCGGCGGCGCTGAACGGCGCGTAGTCGAACCCGCCGGCCGGGTAGGCCTTCCAGGCGACGATCAGCCGGTCCTGCTCCCGCACCGGCGGCGGGCGTAGCAGGACTGCGTGGACGAGCGCGAACATCACCGCCGTGCCCGCGATGCCGAGGGACAGGGTGAGGACGGCGCTCGCGGTGAACGCCCGCGCGCGCAAGAGGCCGCGAGCGGCCAGGCGCAGGTCGCGGGCGGCGTGCTCGACGGCAGCGTGCAGACGGGTCATGGTGGCGGCTCGCGTTCAGGTACGCTCGACGCAGGCTTTATCACACCTGGGGCGAGGGAGGCGTGGCCGGCCGCTGGACGCCCGTGGCGGCCGCGGGGAACAATGGACCACCCTTCGGTCGTACACCTTACGGAGAACGCCAAACCTGAGAGGGCAGAACGCATGAGCGGAGTCCGAGTCCTGGTCGGCACGCGCAAGGGCGCGTTCATCCTGACGTCCGACGGCAAGCGCGGGAGCTGGGAGGTCCAGGGTCCGCACTTCACCGGCTGGGAGGTCTACCACATGAAGGGATCTCCGGCCGATCCCGACCGCCTGTACGCGTCGCAGACGAGCAGCTGGTTCGGCCAGGTGATCCAGCGCTCGGACGACGGCGGGAAGACCTGGCACCAGCCCGGCACGCCGCCCGGCGAGCCGACGACCACGCCCGACGGGATGCCCAAGGGCGAGAGCAACAAGTTCGTGTACGACAGCTCGCCGGAGACCGGCCGGCCCCTCACCACCCACCAGCACTACGACGGCACGCAGCGGCCCTGGGAGTTCAAGCGCGTGTGGCACCTCGAGCCGTCGCTGGGCGATCCCGATGCCGTGTACGCGGGCGTCGAGGACGCCGCGCTGTTCCGGACCGCCGACGGCGGCCGTTCCTGGCAGGAGCTCTCCGGCCTGCGCGGGCACGGCACCGGCCCTCAGTGGCAGCCGGGCGCGGGCGGCATGTGCCTGCACACCGTCCTCATCGATCCGAGCGACCCGCAGCGGATCTACGTGGCGATCTCCGCCGCGGGCGCCTTCCGCACCGAGGACGGCGGGCAGACCTGGACGCCGATCAACCGCGGCCTGCACTCCCAGTACATCCCCGATCCCGGCGCCGAGGTCGGCCACTGCGTGCACCGGATCGCCATGCACCGCTCGCGGCCGCGGGTGCTGTTCATGCAGAAGCACTGGGACGTGCTGCGCACCGACGACGGCGGCGACAACTGGCGGGAGGTGAGCGGCAACCTCCCGACCGACTTCGGCTTCGTCATCGACGTCCACGCCCACGAGCCGGAGACGATCTACGTGGTGCCGATCAAGAGCGACTCGGAGCACTTCCCGCTCGACGGGAAGCTGCGCGTGTACCGCAGCCGCAGCGGCGGCGACCAGTGGGAGGCGCTCACGGACGGGCTCCCGCAGAAGGACTGCTACGTCAACGTGCTGCGCGATGCGATGTCCGTGGACGCGCTCGATCCCTGCGGCGTGTACTTCGGCACCACCGGCGGCCAGGTCTACGTTTCCCCCGATGCCGGCAACCACTGGACGCCGATCGTGCGCGACCTGCCCCCGGTCCTCTCCGTCGAGGTGCAGACGCTGCGATGATCCGCGTGCAGATGCCGGCGCACCTGCGCACGCTGGCCCGCGTGGACGGCGAGGTGACGCTCGACGTGGCCGGCGCGGTGACGGTGCGGTCCGTGCTCGACGCGCTGGAGGCGCGCTACCCGATGCTGCGCGGCACGGTGCGCGAGCACGGCACGCTGAAGCGGAGGGCCTACGTCCGCTACTTCGCCTGCGAGGAGGACCTGTCCCACGAGCCGCCCGACACGCCGCTGCCGGAAGCCGTGGCCAGCGGCGCGGAGCCGTTCGTGATCCTGGGCGCGATCGCCGGGGGGTGAAGGCGCGGCGCCCTCGGCGCCGCCGCGCGGTCACTCGTCGCGCAGCGCGGCCAGCGGATCGAGACGGCCGGCGCGCAGGGCGGGCGCCAGCGAGGCCCCGACCGCGAGCAGGACCAGCGCCGCGGCCGCGGCCATGACCGTC
Source organism: Vicinamibacteria bacterium (assembly GCA_036556645.1). Taxonomy (GTDB): domain Bacteria; phylum Acidobacteriota; class Vicinamibacteria; order Fen-336; family Fen-336; genus DATKEG01. The sequence continues at coordinate 3,721 of DATBIZ010000452.1, forward strand.
GCCGGGTCCCCGGGACGGACCTCGAACAGCAGCGTCCGCATCAGCCGTCCCGCCCCCCCGGCCCCGGCCAGCCCCATCGCGCCCCCGGCGGCGGCCACCGCGGCGCCTTCGCCCATCACGAGGCGCGCGACGTCGCCCGGACGCGCCCCCAGCGCCATCCGAACGCCCAGCTCCCGCGTGCGCTGCCGCGCCGACTCCGCGATCACCGCGTACAGCCCGACCGCGGAGAGCAGCGCGGCCAGCACGGCAAAGAGTCCCAGCAGCACCATCGCGGCGCGCCGGGCCGCCATCGAGCGGGCCAGGACCTCGTCGAGCGTCCGCAGCGCGAACACGGGGAGGCTCGAGTCCACGGCCGCCACCTGCGCGCGGACGGCCGCGGCCAGGGCCGCCGGCGCGCCGGGCGCGCGCACGAGGACGTCGAGGCCCCAGTCGGGGAACAGCCCGAACGTCGCCTGGGCGAACGGGACGTACAGGACCTCCGGCGCGTCGCGATCGAGGCCCTCGAACCGCACGTCCGCGACGACCCCGATCACGGTGGCGGTCTGCCGCTCGTCCACCACGAGCCGGCGGCCGAGCGCGGCTTCGCCCGGCCAGGCGCGGCGCGCCAGGGATTCGCTCACCACGACGACGGCCGGCGCGTTCGCGGTGTCGCGCGCGTCGGGGACGCGGCCGGCGCGGACCGGCACGCCCAGCGCCTCGAAGTACCCCGGCGTCACCACGCGCCCGGCCGCGCTCGGCCTCTCGCCGGCCGCGGGCGGCGGCTGGCCTTCGACCGCGTACCCGATCGCCCACCACCGTCCGGTGAGCGGCATCCGGTTGACCGCCCCTGCCGCCCGCACGCCGGGCAGGGCGCGCAGCCGCTCGAGCACGACCGCGTAGAACGTGCTCATCCGGTCGCGCTCCGCGAGGTACGACCGCACGAACTCGCCCTCGCTCTGCCCAGCCCGCGGCGGCGACTGC
>DATBIZ010000453.1:0-16422 GCA_036556645.1 Vicinamibacteria bacterium
GGCGCGCTGGATCACGAACACCATCAGGAAGGTGACGATGGTGGTCACCGTGTTCACGATGAGCTGCCAGCGCTCGCTGAAGCCGAGGAGCGGTCCGCTGGCCGCCCAGAGCAGCACAAAGGCCACCGCGCCCAGGAAGGCGGCGGTGGTGCCGGTGAAGCGCGTGACCGCCGCCGTCACGCGCTCGAACAGCGGCAGCCGCGCGGCACTGGCCTTGGCCTTTCGCGCGGCCACGCTCAGGCCTCGCGCAGCGGAAACACGTCCACGTGGACCTCCTTCGCGTAGTGCGCGAGCGGGGGCCGCTCCGGGCGCGACAGCCCGATCGTGGGCAGGAAGTTCTCGCGCACGTGCGGGACGACGGCCTGCTGCGCCGGGTAGGGCTCGTGGTGCACGCGCGCGCGGTACAGCGTGCCCTCGGACTCGGTGTAGAGCACGTACCGCTCCACCAGGAAATGGTCCAGCGTCCCGGCGGCGGCCGGCTGCGGCGCGCCGGCCGGGCCGTAGCGCACGTCCAGCTCCGGCCGGTCGCCGCTGACGCGCCGCGAGGTGAACGTGATCCAGCGCCGCGCGTCCCGCTCGGCGCGCCCCTCCGGATCCTCCACCTTCATCTCGATCTCGGCGTTGCGGTAGGGCAGCTTGAACAGCGTGCGCGCGGTCTGCACCACCACGGGATTGTTCGCGTCGAGCGCGAAGAACCACACCCCGGGATCGCCGCCCCGCTTCCGCACGTACGTGCGCAGGTTCACCTCGTGGAAGCTGGAGACCAACGGCAGCGGCGGCAGCCAGGTCGGGCGGGCGCCGGTCACCGTGAACGGCACGATCCCGATGTAGGCGCGGCCTTCGAAGGTGTCCAGCTCCAGGCCGGCCGGGAGCTGCGCGCGCAGCAGCGGCGCGTCCACGGCCCAGTGCAGGAAGAGCAGGTCGGCCCAGCGCTGCTTCATCACCGCACCCTCGTCCGGCTTCTTCGTGGGCTTCACCCGCGGGGCTCGAGCCTTCGCGCGCGTCCGGGTCGCCGGCATCGGTCTCCTCTCAGGCCGCGCGCCGCAGCGGCGAGGACTCGATCCGCGCCAACAGGTCGGCCGGGCCGTCGTAGACGGCGAGCGCGCCGCGCAGGTCGGGGTCGGACCATCCGCCGGAGCGGAAGGCGATGAGGGCCACGCCGGCGCGGCGTGCGGCCTCCACGTCGTAGGGCGTGTCGCCGATCATCAACGCGGCCGAAGGCCCCAGCCGCAGCTTGCGCAGGGCGGCCAGCACGATGTCGGGCTCGGGCTTGCTCTCCTCGACGTCGCCGGCCGAGGTGCGCTCGCGCAGGAGGTCCTCCACGCCGGCCAGCCGCAGCAACGGCTCGAGCTCCGCCGGCTGCGCGGAGCTGGCCACCCCGAGCCGGTAGCCGTCGTGCCGCAGCCGCGCGACCAGCTCGCGCGCGCCGGGGAGCGGGCGGAGCTGCGGGAGGAACTTCTGCTCGAAGACCTCGCCGCGGCGTTTCGCGATCGACCGGCCGGGCTCGGCCTCCGCCGAGAGGCCGGCCGCTTCCGGCAGGAGCTGATCCCCGCCCATGCCGACCAGCCGCCGGACGCGCTCGAACGGCACCGGGTGGCCGGCCTCCGCGAAGGCCTCGACCCAGGCGCGCGCGTGCGCGTCGTTGCTGTCGACGAGCGTGCCGTCCACGTCGAAGATCACGCCCTCGTACACCGCGTCACTCTTCGTCGGGCGCGTCCTGCGGGTGGCCGAGGCGCGGCTTCTGCGCGCTCGGCAGGGCCCCCGCCGGCGCCTCGGGCCCCGAGAATCCCTCCGGCTCGGCCGAGGGCAGCGTCTCCGGGTCGCGCTCGCCGGGGCGCGGCTGGTACTTGCCGTGCTGGCCCGGCCGCTGCGGCTGCCGGCCCGCGACCGGCTGGCGCGCGTCGCGCTCCAGCGGCGTTTCGCCCCGCTCCTGCTCCGGACGCTCGTCGGCCATGGGTGCCTCCCGGGATGCGGCGCGGCGAGCCGTGGCCGTGCGCCTCCATGCGATTATATAAGTCGCATCCTCGCGGAGGTCGGCAGAAACACGATGGCATCGTTCGCGCATGCGCTGGGCGGACCCGTCCGCGCGGTCAACCGCGCCGGCACCGCCGTGGCGACGCACGCCGGAGGCCTCGGGCTGCTGGCCTGGCGGACGATCGCGGTCACGGCCCGGGGCGAGATGAGCTTCCGGGACTTCCTCGTCCAGGCCTACGCCTGCGGCGTGCAGAGCATCCCCCTGGTGATGGTCACCGCGATCCTCTCCGGGATCGTGACCTCGCAGCAGGGCGGCTACCAGCTCACCTCTTCCGTGCCCCTCTACATCCTCGGCAGCGTGGTGACGACGGGCATCATCCTGGAGCTGGGGCCGGTGATGACCTCGATCGTGGTGATCGGGCGCGTCGGCGCGCGCATCACCGCCGAGCTCGGCACCATGGTGGTCTCCGAGCAGATCGACGCGCTCTACTCGCTGGGCCGCGACCCGGTCCCGGTGCTGGCGGCGCCCCGCATCTGGGCGGGCACGGTCACCCTGCCCGCGCTGGTCAGCCTGGCCAACACGGTGGGGGTGTTCGCGGGCATGTTCTCCGCGCAGGCGACCGCCGGCCTGGGCGCCGAGACGTTCCTCTATGGCGCACGGCTCTTCTGGCACAGCTACGACATGCTGTATTCGCTGGCCAAGGCCCTGGTGTTCGGCTTCATGATCCCGCTGATCGCGGTGCACATGGGCCTGCTCACGCGCGGGGGAGCCGAGGGCGTGGGCCGCGCGACCACCGCCTCGGTCGTGTTCATGATCATCGCGATGCTGGTCGCGGACGCCACGTTCCCCCCCTTGTTCCTCAACTAGATGATCGAATACCTCAGCGTCTACAAGGCGTTCGACGTCCCCGTGCTCACGGGCGTGGACCTCGTGGTGGAGACGGGCGAGATCCTGGCCATCGTGGGCCCGTCCGGCACCGGGAAGAGCGTGCTGCTCAAGACGACGATCGGGCTGATCGTGCCGGACCGCGGCGACGTCAAGATCAACGGCGAGTCCGTGTACGCCGGCCGCGACCACCTGCAGGAGGTCCGGCAGAAGGTCGGGTACGTGTTCCAGTACGCCGCGCTCTTCGACTCCATGAACGTGTTCGAGAACGTGGCCTTCGGCATCCGCGACGCCGAGGCCAAGGCGATGGGCCGCCGCGAGGTGCTGCGCCGGGTGGTGGAGGCGCTGGAGTCCGTGAACCTGGACCCGGAGCAGGTGCTCCCGAAGCTTCCCGCCGAGCTCTCGGGCGGCATGCGCAAGCGCGTGGGGCTGGCACGGGCGATCATCCGCCGGCCGGAGGTCCTGCTCTACGACGAGCCGGTCACCGGGCTCGACCCGGTGAACACCGCGGCCATCGACCAGCTCATCGTGGACATCGCGCGGCGCACCAGGGTCACGTCGGTGGTGGTGACCCACGACGTGGAGGGCGCGCTCGGCTTCGCCGACCGCGTGGCCCTGCTGCACTCGGGCAAGCTGCAGTTCCTGGGCACGCCGCAGGCCTTCCGCAGCAGCGCGACCCCGCTGGTGCGGGCCTTCGCCGATCGCCAGGCCGCCGCGGCGCTGGCCGCGCGCGAGGCGGGCCGCGACGATCCGGTGGCGCCGGGAGTTCAAGGAGCGCATCGATGAGCGACACCACGGTCCGCGGACGGCGCGACGCCGGCGACCGCGACGAGCTTCCTCCCGCCCCGCCCGCGCGCGGCGCCGGCCTGGCCGCCTGGGTGGGCGTGTTCCTGGTGGTGGGCCTGGTGGCGACGCTCGGCGCGCTGTTCATCTTCACCGACGCCGCCATCTTCCGTGGGCGGTACATCATCGCGACGAACGTCGGCGACGCCGGCGGCATCCGCCGCGGCGACCCCGTGCAGATGCGGGGCGTGAACATCGGCCGCGTGCAGCGCTTCCGCATCCAGGAGAACGGCGTCGAGATCCGGCTGGAGATCGAGGGCGAATACCCGATCCCCAGGGACTCGCGCGTGCGGCTGAGCTCGGCCGGGCTGCTGGGCGGGATGATCGCGGACATCCTGCCCGGCCGCGCGAACGAGATGGTCGGCTACGGCGACGTGTTGCCGGGCGAGACGGAGGCCGGCATCGCCGGCGACACCGAGGCGCTGGCGCGCAAGGCGGACCTCGCCCTCACGCGCGTGAACGAGCTGCTGGCCCCCTCGATGATCCAGGACGTGCACGGCAGCACCGCCGAGCTGCGCCGGCTCCTGAGCCAGATCTCGACCACGGTCGCGCAGCAGCAGCGCGAGCTGAACACGCTCACCGCCAGCCTGCAGCGCTCGGCGTCGGGCCTGGAGAAGGTCACCACCGCCCCGGAGCTGCACGCGTCGGTGCAGCGGCTGGACACCGTGACGCGCCAGATGGAGACGGTGACCGCCTCGCTGTCCCGCTCGTCGGCCTCGATGGAGACGGTGATGGCGCAGGTCCAGCGCGGCGAAGGGACGCTGGGCAAGCTGACCACCGACCAGACCCTGTACAACAACCTGAACCAGGCCTCGGTGAACCTGAACCAGACGATCACGGAGACGCGCCGGGTGACCGACGAGGCGAGGAACCTGCTGATCCAGATCCAGAAGGACCCGCGGCGGTACTTCAACTTCAGCGTGTTCTAGGCCGAGCCGCCGGCGACGTGGCGAGCCGGCCCGTCCCTGATGACTTCTGCCCCTTGACGTAGGGTTTCTGGGGCGTGATTCTGTCAGCAGGGGCGCTTCAGACCCGCAGGGGCCCGGCAGCGGCCGGAGCCGGGAGGACATCAGCCATGCAGACCATCCGCCGGCATCTTCTGGCCGGCTTGACCCTTCTCGCCGTGTGCCTTCCGGCCACGGGTCGGGCGCAATATTTCGGCGGCAACAACGTCCGCTACGAGACCTTCGACTTCCAGGTCCTCAAGACCGAGCGCTTCGACATCTACTACTACCCGGAGGAGGCGGCCGCGGTGCAGCAGGCCGCGCGCATGGCCGAGCGGTGGTACGCGCGCCTGTCGCGCGCGCTGGGCCACCAGTTCGTGCAGCGCCAGCCTCTCGTCCTCTACGCGACGCACCCGCACTTCTGGCAGACCAACACCCTCGGCGGGGAAGTCGGGGAGGGCACCGGGGGCGCGACCGAGGTGTTCAAGCGGCGCATCGTGATGCCGTTCGCGGGCGCGCTGGCCGAGACCGACCACGTGCTCGGGCACGAGCTGGTGCACGCGTTCCAGTACGACATCACGGGCCGGCGGGGCCAGCAGCTCCCGACCGCGGTGCAGCTCCCGCTGTGGTTCATCGAGGGCATGGCCGAGTTCCTGTCCGTGGGGCCCGTGGACCCGCACACCGCGATGTGGATGCGCGACGCGGCCAGCCGCGAGCGGCTGCCCACGATCAAGCAGCTCAACGACCCGCGCTACTTCCCGTACCGCTACGGCCAGGCGCTGTGGTCCTACATCGCCGGGCGCTACGGCGACCAGGCGGTGGCCGACGCGCTCAAGCTGGCCGGACGCACGCCCGACGCCGAGCGCGTGCTCGAGGAAGTCACCGGGGTGAAGGTGGACGAGCTGTCGAAGGAGTGGCACGCCGCGGTGCGGGCGGCCTACGAGCCGGTGTTCGCCGCCACGCAGCCGGCCGCGCGCTTCGCCCGCGCGCTGATCACGGACGAGACGGGGGGCGAGCTCAACGTCGGCCCCTCCATCAGCCCCGACGGGCGGCACCTCGTGTTCCTCTCCGAGCGCGAGCTGTTCTCGATCGACATGTTCCTGGCCGACGCGCAGACCGGCCGCGTGCGGCGGAAGATCGTGTCCACCGCGGTGGACCCGCACTTCGAGAGCCTGGAGTTCATCCGCTCGTCCGGCGGCTGGGCCCCGGACAGCCGGCGCTTCGTGTTCGCGGCCGTGCACCAGGGGCGGCCCGTGCTCACGGTGATCGACACGGAGCGCGCGGACGTGGTGCAGGAGGTCCGGCTGCCGGAGCTGGGCGAGATCTTCGACCCCAGCTTCTCGCCGGACGGCCGGCAGGTGGTCTTCTCCGCGACCGTCGGCGGCACGCTCGACCTCTACACCTACGACCTGCAGGCGCAGCGTCTGCGGCGGCTCACCGAAGACGCCTTCGCGGAGCTGCAGCCCTCGTGGTCGCCCGACGGGCGGAGCATCGCCTTCGCCACCGACCGGTTCACCTCGCGCCTCGAGGACCTCTCCTTCGGCGAGTACCGCCTGGCGCTGATCGACGTGGCGAGCGGAGCCGTGCGTGAGCTGCCGAGCTTCGAGAACGCGAAGAACATCGACCCGCAGTGGGCGCCGGACGGGCGCAGCCTGTTCTTCATCTCCGACCGCAACGGCATCAGCAACGTGTACCGGCTCGACGTCGGCAGCGGACAGCAGACCCAGGTGACCGACCTGGTGACCGGGGTCAGCGGCATCACGGACCTGAGCCCGGCGCTGAGCGTGGGCGGCTCGCGCGTGGTGTTCAGCGTCTACGAGGACGACGAGCACCGGATCTACTCGGCCGAGTCGCCGCAGGTGCAGGCGGGGATGCCGCTGCAGCCGGTGGACCGCCGCGCCGCGATCCTGCCCCCGATCGAGCGCCGCGGCACCGAGCTGGCGCGCCTGCAGCAGAACACCACCCTCGGCCTGCCCGAGCCGCGCGGCTTCCAGCGGACCGACTACCAGCCGAAGCTCTCGCTCGATTACGTGGGCCAGCCCACGCTCTCGGTGGGGCGCGACCCGCTCGGCACCTACGTCGGGGGCGGGGTGTCGTTCCTGTTCAGCGACATGCTGGGCAACCACCAGCTCGCGGCCGTGGTGCAGGCCTCGGGCCGGCTCGAGGACATCGGCGGCGTCGTCGCCTACGAGAACCGCCGCACGCGCTGGAACCTGGGCGTGAGCCTGGAGAACATCCCGTACGTCACGGGCTCCTTCGCCACCGGGCTCGCCGACGTGGACGGGCAGGCCGTCTTCCTCCAGCGCGCCGACATCTTCCGCGAGACGCACAGCTCGGCGACCGGCTACGCGGCCTACCCGTTCAGCCGCGCGCAGCGCTTCGAGGTCGCGGCCTCCTACCGGAACATCCGCTTCGGCCGCGAGGTGCGCACCGAGTTCTTCTCCCCGGTGACCGGCCAGTTCCTCGGGCAGGAGGAGGAGGACCTCGACGCGCCGGGCGCGCTGAACCTGGCGGAGGGCACGGCCGCGCTCGTGTACGACACGTCGGTGTTCGGGGCCACCAGCCCGATCCTCGGCCGCCGCTGGCGTCTGGACGTCTCGCCCACCTTCGGGTCGGTGAACTACACCGGCGTGCTCGCCGATCTCCGCCAATACGTGATGCCGGTGCGGCCGTACACGATCGCCGCCCGCGTGCTGCACTACGGGCGCTATGGGGGCGGCGGGGAGGACCCGCGCTTCACGCCGCTCTACCTCGGCTACCCGAACCTGGTGCGCGGCTACGACTTCAACTCGTTCGACGCGTCGGAGTGCGACTCCGTCACCGGCGACTGCCCGGTCTTCGACCAGCTCCTGGGCAGCCGGCTCCTGGTCGGCAACCTCGAGCTGCGCTTCCCGCTCTTCGGCGCCTTCGGCGCGCGGAGCTTCTACGGCCCGCTGCCGATCGAGCTGCTCGCCTTCGCGGACGCGGGCGTGGCCTGGAACAGCGGCCAGAGCGTGCGGTTCGAGCGGGGGGTGAGCACGGGCGACGAGCGCCGCATCGTCACCAGCGTGGGCGGAGGCCTCCGCTTCAACGTGTTCGGCTACGCGGTGATCGAGGTGGACTACGTGAAGCCGCTCGACCGCCCGAACAAGGGCTGGATCTGGCAGTTCAACCTGAGCCCGGGGTTCTGATGGGCGACGCGGCGGTGCGCGCGTGCCCGTCGTGCGGGAGGAAGAACCGGATCCCGGTGACTCACCTCGCGGACACGGGACGCTGCGGCGCCTGCAAGGCGGAGCTGCCCGCGGTCGGCGAGCCGATCGACGCCGACCCCGCGTTCTTCGACGAGGTCGTGCGCTCGGCGAAGGTGCCGGTGCTGGTGGACTTCTGGGCGGAGTGGTGCGGCCCGTGCCGCATGGCGGCGCCGGAGGTGAAGCGCACGGCCGGGAACATGGCCGGCCGCGCGCTGGTGTTGAAGGTGGACACCGAGGCGCACCCGGAGCTGGCCGCCCGCTTCAACGTGCGCGGGATCCCGAACTTCCTGATCCTGAAGGACGGGCAGGTCGTGGCGCAGCGCCCCGGGCTCGTGAGCCACACCCAGCTCGAGCAGTGGCTGCGGTCGGCGGGGGCCTGACCGCGTCCGCGCGCGCGCCGCGCGGCTATAGTCGCCGTCTGCATGCGCGTGCCCGACGTCGTCGGCAGGTGGTGGGCCGGCGCGGGCGGCGGGCGTGAGGTCCTGGCGCTCGCCTACCCGCTGATCCTCAGCCATCTGACGATCACGGTCCAGGTCTTCATGGACCGGCTGTTCCTCACCTGGTATTCGGTCGAGGCGGTCGCGGGGGCGGTGACGGGGCTGTTCGCGACCTGGGCCGTGATCCACCTGTTCCTCGGCACCGGCGAGTACCTGACCGCGTTCATCGCGCAGTACGTCGGGGCGCGCCGCCCGTGGCGCATCGGCCCCGCGCTCTGGCAGGGGATCTATTTCTCCGTCGCGGCCGGGCTGCTGCTGGTGGCCCTGGAGCCGCTGCTGGACCCGCTGTTCGTCCTCGCCGGCCACGAGCCGGCGGTGCAGGAGCACGAGCGCACCTACTCGCGCATCCTGATGCTCGGCTCGTTCCCGGTGGTGCTGATGGCGACCGCCTCGACCTTCTTCACCGGCCGCGGCCGCACGAAGGTGGTGCTGATCGTGAACGGGGTCGTGACCGCGGCGGACATCGTGCTGAACTACCTCTGGATCTTCGGCCACGGCGGCTTCCCCCGCGCCGGCGTCGCCGGGGCCGCGCTCTCGACCGTGCTCACGCAGGCGCTGGGGGCCGGAATCTACCTCGCGCTGGCCTTCGCGCCCGCCAACCGGCGCCACTTCGCGACGCTACGGGGCTGGCGGTTCGAGCCGCCGCTGTTCGCGCGGCTGCTGCGCTTCGGCCTGCCCACGGGTTTGCAGGCCTCGGCGGAGATCCTGGCCTTCGCGTTCTTCATGATGATCGTGGGGCGCATCGGCACGCCCGAGCTCGCCGCGAGCAGCCTGGCCTTCAACCTCAACATGATCGTGTTCTTCCCGATGCTGGGCCTCGGCGTGGCGGTCTCCGCGCTGGTGGCCCGCCACCTGGGCGCGGAGCAGCCCGCGGCCGCCGAGCGCGCGGTCCACTCCGCGCTCTGGGTCAGCCTCGTCTACATGCTGCTGTGCGGGCTGGTCTACGTGGTGCTGCCGCGCGTCCTCCTCGCGCCCTACGCCGCGGGCGCCGACCCGGCCACCTTCGCGTACGTGGAGGAGACGGCGGTGGTGCTGCTGCGCTTCGTGGCGATCTATTCGCTGTTCGACATGATGAACGTGATGTTCGCGGCCGGCCTGCGCGGCGCGGGCGACACGCGCTACCCGCTGGCGCTGACCGTCGTGCTCGCCTGGGGCGCGATGCTCCTGCCGGCCTGGATCGCCTGCGTGCGCCACGGCGCGGGCGTGTACGTGGCGTGGACCGCCGCCAGCGCCTACGTGGTGCTGCTCGGGCTGCTCGAGCTGCGCCGGTTCCGGCAGGGCCGCTGGCGGTCGCTGCGCATCGTGGAGCCGGGGCTGCGCGAGCTGGACCCGGCCGCGGCCGCGGAGCCCGCCTGACCGCCGCCGGCGCTTCGCGCCCCGGCTAGCATGTCTCGATGCTCCCGCTGTCCCGCCTGGTGGAGGCCGTGGCGCGCGTGCGCGCCACCCCGCGCAGGACCGAGAAGGTCGGGCTGATCGCGGACCTGCTCCGGCAGGCGCGGGAAGGCGAGGCGGCCCTCGCCGCCTCGTATCTCGCGGGGACGCTGCCGCAGGGCCGCATCGGCCTCGGCTGGCGCACGGTCCAGGGCGCGCTCGGCGAAGGCCCGGCCGCGGGCGACCCGCTCTCGCTCGGCGACGTGGACCAGGCGTTCGCCGCGATCGCGCGTGAAGAGGGGGCGGGCTCGAGCGCGCGCCGCATCGCCCTGCTGCGCGCGCTGTTCGCGCGGGCCGAGGCCGCGGAGCGGCGCTTCCTGGCGGAGCTGATCCTGGGGGAGCTGCGGCAGGGCGCGCTCGACGGGCTCGTGCTCGAGGCGGTGGCCCGGGCGGCCGGGCTGGCCCCGGCGGCCGTGCGCGAGGCCGCCATGTACGCCGGCGACGTGGGCGTGGTGGCGCGCGCCGCGCTGGAGGAGGGCGCGGCGGGCCTGGCGCGGTTCTCGCTCCGCCTGCTCTCGCCGGTCTCGCCGATGCTGGCCAGCCCCGCCGAGGACGTCGGCGCCGCGCTGGACCGCCTGGGCGAGGCGGCCTTCGAGTACAAGCTCGACGGCGCGCGCATCCAGCTCCACAAGGCCGGCGACGAGGTGCGCGTGTTCACGCGGCACCTGCAGGACGTCACGGACCGCGTGCCCGAGGTCGTGGAGTGGGCGCGGAGGCTGGCGCCGCGCGAGCTGATCGTGGAGGGCGAGGCGATCGCGCTGCGGCCGGACGGACGGCCGCAGCCCTTCCAGGCCACCATGAGCCGCTTCGGCCGGTCGAAGAACGTCGAGGCGGCGCGCGCCGCGCTGCCGCTGTCCTCGTTCTTCTTCGACGCGCTGCTCGTGGAGGGAGAGGGGCCGCTGGTCGCCTTGCCCTACCGCGAGCGGGCACAGCGCCTGGCGCGGACGGTGGAACCGGAGCACCTGCTTCCGCGCACGGTCACGGACCGGCGCGACACGGCCGAGCGCTTCCTGAAGCAGGCGCTCGACGCCGGGCACGAAGGCCTGATGGCGAAGTCGCTCGCCGCGCCGTACACGGCGGGGCAGCGCGGCTTCCACTGGCTGAAGCTGAAGCAGGCGCGGACGCTGGACCTCGTGATCCTCGCCGCGGAGTGGGGGAGCGGCCGCCGGAAGGGCTGGCTCTCGAACCTGCACCTCGGCGCGCGCGACCCCGGGAGCGGGTCGTTCGTGATGCTCGGCAAGACCTTCAAGGGCCTCACCGACGAGATGCTGCGCTGGCAGACCGAGAAGCTGCTCTCGCTCGAGAGCGGCCGCGACCACATGACCGTGTACGTGCGCCCGGAGGTGGTGGTGGAGATCGCGTTCAGCGACCTCCAGGAGTCGCCCCGCTACCCGGCCGGCCTCGCCCTGCGCTTCGCGCGGGTGAAGCGCTACCGGCCGGACAAGGGCGCGGGCGAAGCGGATACGATCCAGGCCGTGAGCGAGATCTTCCGGCAGCAGCGCGCGTGAGCGACGTCCACCCGACCGCGGTCGTGGCGCGCTGGGCGCGGCTGGCCCCCGACGTCGTGGTCGGGCCCTACGCGGTGGTGGAGGAGGACGTCACGATCGGCGCGGGCACCGAGCTGCGCGCGCACGCGGTCGTGAAGCGGTACACGACGCTCGGGGCCGGGAACACCGTGCACGAGGGCGCGGTGCTGGGCGGCGAGCCGCAGGACGTGGGCTTCCGCGGCGGCGCGAGCGCGCTGCGCATCGGCGACCGCAACCGGATCCGCGAAGGCGTGACCGTCCACCGCTCGTCGAAGCCCGAAGGCGCGACCGTGATCGGTTCGGACTGCTTCCTGATGGCCTACGCGCACGTCGCCCACGACGACCGGCTCGGCGACCGCGTGATCCTGGCCAACAACGTCGCGCTGGCGGGCCACGTCGAGATCGGCGACGGCGCGTTCCTCTCCGGCGGCGTGGTCGTCCACCAGTTCTGCCGCATCGGCCGGCTGGCCATGATCGGAGGCAACGCGAAGATCGTGCAGGACTGCCTGCCGTTCGTGATCACCGACGGCGTGCCGGGCCGGGCGCGGGGGCTCAACGTGGTCGGCCTGCGGCGCGCGGGGATCGGCGCGGGGCAGGTGCGGGCGCTGAAAGAGGGCTACCGGCTGCTCCTGCGGTCTTCGCTGCCGCTCGAGGACGCGCTGTCTCGGATGGCGGCGGTCGGGGACCCGCTCGTGGACGAGATGGCCGCGTTCGTGCGCGGGTCGCGAAGGGGGTTCGCGCACGCGAGGCCCGAGGAAGCGGCGGAGTAGCGGCCGTCCGGCGCCTCCGACGTCCCTGGGAAGAAGAGTCTCGCAGCGAGCCATGTGCGATCCGCCGCCGTTCCCGATGGCCAGTCGGACGGACGGGTCACCTCCGCGGCGCCGGCTCCACGATCGTGGGCCAGGCGATCTCCCACGACAGGTACCACGGCCGCTCCGGCTGGTACGAGTGGCGGATCTCCAGCGACAGCGCGGGCACCAGGTCGTTGCGGCGCGCGGCGAACGTGCGGTCCTTGCGGAAGTCGCCCGACTTCGCGTCCTGGTACCACTGGTCGAGGTCGCGCCGCGGCAGGTCCAGCTCCTTGATCCGCTTCTGGATCTCCGCGTACACCTCGTCGAGCGTGCGCGCGTGCTCGCGGAGCTGCAGCACGGCGACCTCGCCGTCCTTGCGCTCGACGCGCACGTCGGCCAGCTCGGTGCGCAGCGTGCGCCCGGGCAGCTTCAGGGTGAGCGCGATGTCGCCCTCGAGGAAGCGCTGCGTGCCCGCGCGGTCCGCGGGCCAGTCCACGTCCTCCACGCGGTGCGAGCGCGAGAGGTCCCACGTGAGTTCCATGCGCGGCGGCGGCGTCTTCGTCTCAGCCATGGAGTCCTTGCCGGTCGAGGCGGTGCATGCGAGGGTCAGGGCGGCGAAGAGGGCCGCGGCGCGAACTGGCGCTTGGCCAGCTCCTCGAGCGGCTGGGCCACGAGCGCGCGCGTGTGCGCGTCGCCCAGCGCCCGGTACTCCGGCAGCATCTGGTTCTCGATCCACTTCCAGCGGTCCTCGAAGGTGGTCACGTCGCCGTCCGGGTAGAGCTTGCGGAACGGGTCCCCGCCCGGGATCGGGCTCGCCGTGTTCGACGAGATCTCGTCCGTGATGCTATCGCCGAACCAGAGGTCCTGGATGCGCCGGTAGTCCGGGGGCAGGACCTCGGACTGCTCGCGCAGCAGCAGCGTCTTGTTGCCCTCCCAGCGCGCGTTCTCGTCGCCGGTGGCGATCTTGACCCAGGCCTCGTAGTTGGCCAGGGACATGTCGCCGCTCGCGTAGGCGGCCTTGAGCGCCGGCAGCCCGCCCTCGGTGTAGGCCTGGTGCTGCCAGGCCAGGTCCATGAAGATGTTCTTCTGCATCCCGACGAAGATGCGCTCGACCTTGTCCATCTGCGTGCGCTTGGTCTTGGCGTAGCCGACCCCGAGAGGGCCGAGGAACGCCCAGCCCCAGCCGGGCCGCTCCTCGACCATGGACAGGAAGCCGCCGTACACGCTGCCGCCGGCCAGCTTCGCCATGCCGGCCCACTTCAGCTCGGGATGCTCCAGGTACCACTTCGCGTAGAGGGCGTAGACCTTCTTGATGTTCTCCTGGTTGGCCTCGAAGCCCGCCCCCGGGTCCCAGTGGTTGGGGTCGATCCCGGCGGCCGCCATTGCGCGCTGGCGCCACTCGTCCACCGAGACCTGCGACCAGTCGGTCGTGCCGCGCACGCTGTCGTCGCCCCCGGCCCAGGCCGGCATCGGGATCGGCGGCAGCGTCCAGGGCGGGGCCATGTCAATACGAGGCGAGCCCGTAGCTCGCGATCAGCTCGCGCAGGGCGCGGACGGCGCCGGTCATCGCGTCGGCCAGCGCCAGCGCGCCTTCGACCTCGCCGTCGAGCGTCTGCGCTTCGCCTTCCACGTCGGCGGCGTGCTGCTTGACGTCCTCCTCCAGCGTGCGCAGCTCGGCCTCGAGCGCGTCCACGCCCGCCACCAGCGCGTCGAGCACGTCCTTGTGCGCGGTCTGCGCCTCCTGCACCGAGAACTGCACCACCTCGTCCACGTGCTGGCCGGGCTCCTCGAAGGCCTTCTCGGAGACGAGCTGCTCGAGCTCGTCCAGCTTCGACTCGAAGTCCGCGTAGGCGTCCTCGATCGCCTGGGTGCACTGCTCGGCCACCACGGACTGCACGCTGGCCGCGCGCTGGCGGATCGCGTCCTCGATCGCCTGCAGGTCGGCCGCGACCTCCACGCCGACGAAGTCCCGCGCCTCGCGCAGCGCCTCGGCGAGCTGCCGTTCCACCTGGTCGGCGCGGGACGCGATGTCGTCGGCGAGCGCGCGCAGGCGCTCCTCGGCGGCCTCCAGGCGCGGGCGCTCGCCCTCCACGCGCTCGCCGAGGCCCGCGATCTCGCCGGTCGCGCCCTGCAGCTCCTGCTGCGCCTCCGGCACCGCGCCGCCGATCGTGCTGCCCAGGCCGGCGAGCGCCTGCGCGGCCTCCTGGCCGTCGGTGTCGAAGGCCTTCCGGTGCTCCTCGGCCGAACGGATCAGCGACTGCGCCGCTTCGGCCAGCCCCGTCCAGTCGCTCTCGAGCTGCGCGCGCAGGGTGGTGGCCTCGTCGCGCAGCGCCGCGAACGAGGCCTGCGCCTTCTCGAACCGGGCCTCGAACTCCTTGACCCGGACCAGAGCGCCTTCGGCCGCCGTCTCGAGATCCGCCATCTCAGCTCACCAGGCGATGCCGGCGTGATCGGCCGCGCGCCGCACCGACTCCAGCTCCGCCGGCAGGGGGTCCACCGCCTCGCGCAAGGCGTCGAACGCCCGTTCGAGAGCCTCGTCGTGGTCGTGCGCTTCGCTGCCGGCCTGGCCGATCGCGGTGTCGAGCTGGGCGAGCGCGGTCACCGCCTCCTGGACCGCGGCCGCGCAGCGCTGCTCCACGTCGCTGTCGAGCCGGGCCTCGGCCTCCTTGCGCTCGACGTCGAGCGCGGTGCGCAGGGCCTCGAGGTGCTCGCCGAGGTTGGCCTCGCTGCGCGACTCGAGCTGCTCCAGGGCGCGCATCAACCCCTGCACGCGCGCGCGGCCCTGGTCCAGCACCGCGGTCATCCGATCGCGCACCGCGTTCACCGCGTCGCGCACGGTCTGCTCGGCCTCCTCCACCGCCTGGGCCAGTCCCGCCGCGTCCGTGGCCACCGCGTCCACGGCGCGGTCGAGCTCCTCCTGGCCGGTGCGGACCTGCGCGGAGACGTCCTCGTAGGAGGTGCGGATCTTCTGCTGCGCCTCGTCGGAGGCGGGGCCGGCCGCGATCACGTCGGCGTGCAGCGCGTCGATCGAGGCCACCGCCGCGTCCTGCGCGCGCGACAGCTCGTCCTGCGCGGTCTCCAGGGCCTGCGCCCCGTCGTCGAGCGCGTCTTCCACCGCGGCCGCCGCCTGCTCCAGGTGGGACTCCGCGTTCTCCGCCTCGGTGGTGAACGCGTCGAGCACCTGGCGCGCCTGCTCGAAGAGGGCCTGCGCCTGGGCGCGGCGCTGCGCGATCTCCGCGACCAGGGCCTGCGCCTCGGCCTGCGCCTGGGCGCCCTCCTGCAGCGCCTGCTGCAGGTCGTCGCCGAGGCGGGGCGCGGCCTCGGACAGGGCGGGCAGGGTCTCTTCGAGGGAGCTCATCGTGCCGCTACAGCTCGTTCAGCGCCTGTTCGATCTCGGGGATCACGTCTTTGGTGCGCGCGAGGCCGTCGAGCAGCGGGTCGAGCGTTTCCACCACCGTGGCCGCGGCCTCCGCGGCGGCCGCCAGCTCGTCGAAGCGCTGGTCGGTTTGCGCGGCGGTCCCCGCCGAGGTGGTGGAGACGGCCAGCTCCAGCTCCGGCCCGCTGGTGGTGGTGAGCGCCTCGGCGCGCTCGCGCGCGATCGCGGCGACGCCCTCGACGAGCTCCTCGCCGGCGGCGGCCGCGTCGGCCTCGAACTGGCGGTACACGCCTTCCAGCGTTGCCACCAGCGACTCCGCGTCGGCGTCGAGCTCCTGGGGGATCTCCGCGGACCAGTCCGACGCCGCCTCCGTGGCCTCGGCCTCGAGCGCGGCGCCGTCGGTGCCCTCGAGCTCCTGGGCGGTGGCGTCCATCGTCCCGGCCGCGCGCTCCCGGGCCTCCTCGACCTCGCCGGCCATCGCCTGCAGCGCGGATTCGAGCTGGTCGTAGGCGTCCTCGAGGTCGGCGCGCGCCCCGTCGATCTCGCTCGCGTTGGTCTCCAGCGTCGGCGCCAGCGGCTCGAAGGCGGACGACTCGAGGTCCGCGAACTCCCGCTCCAGCTCCTCGAGGTCGGAGGACAGCCGCTGCTCGAGCGAGTCCTCGACGGTCTCGATGCGCTGCGCGAGCGCGCCCAGCCGCGCGTCGGCGAGGGCCTGGCCCGCGGCCGCCGCCTGCTCGAGCCGGCCCAGCGCCTCGTCCTCGTCGCGGTCCAGGTCGCCGGCGAACGCCTCCAGCTCGTCGTTGAAGCCGCCGATCTGCTCGCCGGCCTCGGCGTCCAGCTTCTCGGCCTCCGTGGCCAGGTCCTCGGCGGCGTCCTCGCCGCCCTCCAGCGCCGCGTTGGCGTTGGCCAGCGCGCCCACGAAGT
>DATBIZ010000454.1:0-2567 GCA_036556645.1 Vicinamibacteria bacterium
GAGATCGTGCGCACGATCGTGGAGCTGGGCCACCACCTCGACATGCGGGTGGTGGCGGAGGGCGTGGAGACCGACGAGCAGCTTGCCGTGCTGAAGGCGATCGGCTGCGACGACGCGCAGGGCTACCTGTTCTCGCCGCCCGTGCCCCCGGCGGCGGTGGCCCCGCTGGTCGAGAGCTAGTCCTCCGCCTCCCCGCGCCGCGCGCGGAAGAACGCGACGAGCAGGGCCCGGCTCTCCTCGGCCAGCACGCCGGAGACGACCTCCACCCGGTGGTTCAGGCGCAGCGACGCCAGCGAGACCAGCGACGTCACCGCCCCGAACTTCGGCTCCGGCGCGCCGTAGACGAGGGTGCCGACGCGCGCGTTGACCAGCGCGCCCACGCACATCAGGCAGGGCTCGACGGTGACGTAGAGCGTGGCGCCGCCCAGGCGGTAGTTGCCGGCGGCGGCGGCGCCGCGCCGGAGCGCCAGCACCTCGGCGTGGGCGGTGGGGTCGCCCGCGCCGATCGGCTCGTTGCCCGCCTCGGCCAGCACGGCGCCGTCCCGGGCCAGCACCGCCCCCACCGGCACCTCGCCGCGGGCGCCGGCCCGGCGCGCCTGCTCGAGCGCGCGCCGCATCAGCTCCTCGTGGACGGCCGCAGTGGTCAGTGCTGGAACCGCTTGCTCGCGGTCTCGCCCGTGACCTTGCGGCCGCATTCGAAGCAGAGGGCGCCCATCACCACGGCCAGGCGCGCCAGCGCCTGCTCGGCGCGCTTGCGCTCGATGGCGAAGCGCAGCGAACGGTGCAGCACGGGGCCGTCCACCTTGCCCTTGACGAGGTAGTCCTGGGCGCCGTCCTGCACCGCGCGCAGGCCGAGCGCCTCGCTGTCGCGACCGGTGAGCACGACCACGGGCACCTCGGTGGCATCGCGGCTGAGACGCACGACACCCTGCGTGCCGTCGGCGTCGGGGAGACCGAGGTCCAGCAGGACCACGTCCACGTCGTTGCGCGCGAGCCGGCGCAGGGCGTCGGCGAGGCGCCCGACCGACTCCACCACGAAGGGCCGGTCGAGGTGCGTTTCCGAGAGCTGCGCGCGCACGAGGTCCACATCGTGCGGGTTGTCGTCCACGACCAAGAGCCTCAACGCGTGCTCGCCCATGCGGCGGACCCCCGGCAGGAGACGTTACCACGGCCGCGGCGCGCGAAGCTCAGGGGAGACGGCGGACGACGCCGACGACGCGGAAGGCCCAGAGCGTGCGGCAGACCTCGAAGTGCGGCAGCGTGGACTGCCGGCAGATCGTGCCCAGGTCCTGCTCGGTGGCCAGCGACGTCAGCACGGACAGCCTCTCCAGCGAGAGCGTCATCTGGTCCAGGGCCTGCTCGTAGTCGGGCGAGCGCACGTAGCGCGCGTCGAGCCCGCCCACCGCCTTCTCGATGCGGCTCCAGGCGTCGACGCGCCGGATGCCCTCCTGGATCACGTCCGGCGTGCTCAGCTTCAGCGTGATCGCCTCGACGGCCCCGGCGCCCTCGGTCAGGTGGTACAGGCCCTCGGTCCACTGGAACGCGGAGTAGAGGATCTCCTGCGTCTGCTCGACCACCGCCTTCACCAGCTGCTTCGCGTCGAGCGCACCCTGCTCGACGAGCACCGCGCCCAGCCGCTTGCCCTTGCTGACCGCGCGCCCGGCGGCCACGTACTGGTGGAGCGTGATCCGCCCCTGGCGCAGCAGCAGCTCGCCCAGCCGGTCGTCGCGGCTCGACGACGAGGCGAAGACGAGCCGCCCGTCCTGCACGCGCATGCTCTTCTCGACGCCCATGTGGTTCAGCGTCAGCAGGCCGGTCCACCGCCGCGCGTACACCTCGGCCACCACGTCGGCGAACTCGTGGTCGGCGAGGCGCCCCTCCGGCCAGGCGACCGCGCCGGGCCGCGCGGCGGCGGGCACCGCGGGGGTGGCGGCGCGCGGCGCCGCGGGGGCGGGCGGCGGCACCGCGGGAGGCGGCACCACGGGGGGGGGTGCGACCGTGGGGGCCGCCGCGCGCGCCGGCGCGGGCGGCGCCTTGGCACGGGCGCGTTCGATCGTCGGATCGGGAACGCGCGGGGCGGGCGCGGACGGCGCCGGCGGCCTCCAGGCCATGACGTCGCCGGCACGCTCGATCACGAAGGGCTCCTCGACCGCGACCAGCGGGATCGGCTTGGGGTCGTCCGGCACCGGCGGCGGCACCTCGACGTCGAGCGCGAGACCGTCCGGCGCGGCCCCCGCCACGGGCGGGGGGATCGGGCCGAGGTCCAGCGCGGCCAGCGGATCGTCCGCGTCCGCGGCCGGCCGTGGGGATGCGGCGCTCGGCGCGTCATCCGCTTCGGCGCGTGCGTCGAGCGCGTGCAGCCGCGCCGCGAGCTGCGTGTCCTCCGGCGACAGCTCCAGCGCGGCTTCGTAGCGCGCCCTGGCCCCCGCCAGGTCGCCCATCGCCTCGAGGCACTCGCCCAGGGTGCGCTCGGCGAGGATGTTGCCGGGCGCGGCCTGGAGCACCGCCTCCAGCTCGGCGCGCGCGGCGGGCAGGTCGCCCTTCTCCAGGAGCAGCTTGCCCAGCGT
>DATBIZ010000455.1:0-15284 GCA_036556645.1 Vicinamibacteria bacterium
GGCCTGATGCCAGACCTTCTCCGATTGCGGCTCCACGCCGCCCACCCCGCAGATCACCACGACGGCTCCGTCGAGGACGCGGAGCGAGCGCTGCACCTCGGCCGTGAAGTCCACGTGACCCGGCGTGTCGATGATGTTGACGCGATGGTCCTTCCAGAAGCAGGTGGTGGCGGCGGAGGTGATGGTGATCCCCCGCTCCTGCTCCTGCTCCATCCAGTCCATGGTCGCGGTCCCCTCGTGGACCTCGCCGATCTTGTAGTTCACGCCGGTGTAGTAGAGGATCCGCTCGGTGGTGGTCGTCTTCCCGGCGTCGATGTGGGCGGCGATCCCGATGTTCCGCGTCTTCTCGAGCGGCGTCTGTCTGGGCACTGCTTGCCTTTCGTCTACCAGCGATAGTGCGCGAAGGCCTTGTTGGCCTCCGCCATCTTGTGCGTGTCTTCCTTCTTCTTCACCGCGCCGCCGCGCATGTTCGCCGCGTCGAGCAGCTCCATGGCCAGCTTCTGCGTCATCCCGCGTTCCGGGCGCTTGCGCGCGAAGCCGATCAGCCAGCGCAGGGCCAGCGAGGTCCGCCGGGCCGGGTTGACCTCCACCGGCACCTGGTAGTTCGAGCCGCCCACGCGGCGGCTCTTCACCTCGAGCGAGGGCTTCACGTTGTCCACGGCGCGCTTGAAGACCTTCAGCGGGTCCTCCTGCGTGCGCTGCTGCATCTGGTTCATCGCGCCGTACATGATCTGCTGGGCGCGCGCACGCTTGCCGCCGTACATCATGCAGTTGATGAACTTCGTGACCAGCGCGCTGTTGTAGAGGGGATCCGCCAGGACCTCCCTCCTCGGCACCGTTCCGCGTCGCGGCATTCTTCAGTTCCCTCGCAAAAACAAACAGACGGCGTGCGGGTCGGGCCGGGGCTCGTACCACCGACCTCCCGTCACGTCGTCTGGGCCCTACGACCGGCCCGCCTCGGAGATCCTGGTCCCGCGGCAACGACTCCTTCGCAGGGCCCGATTTCCCCGACCGTGTCCTGCCGGCCACCCGGCCGGCATCTTCTATTAAGGAGCCTCTCTGCTCGTTACCGCCCCGCGTCCGCCGCCAAGCACCTTGTTGCGAAGGGCTTAGGCCTTGGGCCGCTTGGCGCCGTACTTGCTGCGCCCCTGCTTCCGTCCCTGCACGCCGACCGCGTCGAGCGTCCCACGCACGATGTGGTAACGGACGCCCGGCAGGTCCTTCACGCGACCGCCCCGGATCAGGACGATCGAGTGCTCCTGGAGGTTGTGGCCCACGCCCGGGATGTACGCGGTCACCTCGATGTGGTTCGTCAGCCGGACCCGCGCCACCTTGCGGAGCGCCGAGTTCGGCTTCTTGGGGGTCGAGGTGAACACCCGGACGCAAACGCCCCGCTTCTGCGGCGAGCCCTGCAAGGCCGGACTGTCGGTCTTGTGCTTGAGCTTCTCCCGGCCTACGCGAACGAGCTGGCTTACCGTCGGCAACTACCCTCCATGTCTGGCATCAGGACAACCTTGCGAGTCTATCCGAGTGCGCGAGCGGGTGTCAAGGTAGAGTGCCGGGAGAGCGGAGAAGAAGCCATGGCCAACGACGGCGGCGCCCCTGCCCCGGCCCCCCCGGTCCGGAAGGGACAGGGCGACGTGAGCATCAGCCGGGAGGAGTTCGCGCGACGGCTCGCAGAGCGGTTCTACGATCCGGCGTTCGACGCCGTGCGCGCGGAGATCGACCGCGTCCTCGAGGTCGCCTGGGACGGGTATCACCAGTACAGGAAGAGCCCGCGCACGCGCCGAGCGGGCCCGGGGTTCGCCGACCCCGATCACGAGCTGCCGGTCGAATGGCTCGAGGCGCGCGAGCGGATCCAGGAGGCGCAGCGGCGGCAGGCCGACCCATCGGCGCCGCGCCGGGTGCTGCTGGTGGCCGGGGCGGCCCGCCACGACCAGACCTGCCCGGGCGAGATGTCGAAGACCTTCCGCCTCGTGTCGCTGGCCCGCGAGGCGGTCGAGTCCGCCGAGGGCTTCGCGTGCGATCTGCTCGACCTCAGCCTGCTCACCGCGCAGTACGGCCGGCAGATCCTGCCCTGCAAGGCCTGCGTGTCCACCGCGATGCCGCTCTGCCACTGGCCGTGCTCGTGTTACCCGAACCACGCGATGGGGCAGGTCAACGACTGGATGAACGAGATCTATCCGCGCTGGGTGGCCGCGCACGGCGTGGTCATCGTCACGCCGGTGTATTGGTACCAGGCCCCCAGCGTGCTGAAGCTGATGATGGACCGGCTGGTCTGCGCGGACGGCGGGAACCCGGACCCGACCACCACGCACGGCAAGAAGCCGGCCGAAGCCAAGGCGCTGGAGCTGCGCGGCTGGCCGTACCCGCGGCACCTGTCCGGTCGCGCGTTCGGGGTGTTCGTGCACGGCGACGCGGCCGGCGCCGAGGCGCTGCGCCACGCGCTGCACGGCTGGCTCACGGACATGGACCTCGTGCCCGCCGGCCCCCACGCGGCCGTGGATCGCTACCTCGGCTACTACGAGCCGTACGCCACGAGCCACGCCGCGCTCGACCGCGACGAGGCCGTGCAGGAGGAGGTCCGCAACGTCGCCCGCGCGGTGGTGGCCGCGGTACGCCTGATCCGCGAAGGGCGCTACGAGCCGCCCCACCGCGGCCAGCGTGACCCGCGGCCGAAGTGACGGCGGCGAGAGAGGTCCGCGTGCGGGCGATCGAGATCGCGCAGCCGGGCGGGCCCGAGGTCCTGCGGATCGCCGAGCGGCCACGGCCCGAGCCGCGCGAGGACGAGGTGCTGATCCGCGTCGCGGCCGCCGGCGTGAACCGCCCCGACGTGATGCAGCGGCAGGGCAAGTACCCGCCGCCTCCGGGCGCGCCGGACATCCCGGGCCTCGAGGTCGCGGGCGCGATCGAGACGCTCGGGACCGGCGTGACCGAGTGGCGTCCAGGCGACGCCGTGTGCGCGCTGGTCGCGGGCGGTGGGTATGCGGAGTATTGCGCCGCCTCCGCGGCCCTGTGCCTGCCGGTGCCGCGCGGCCGGGGCCCGGTCGAGGCCGCGGCGGTGCCGGAGACGTTCTTCACGGTCTGGCACAACGTGTTCGAGCGGGGGAGGCTGGCGGCCGGCCAGACGCTGCTGGTGCACGGCGGGTCGAGCGGGATCGGCACCACCGCGATCCAGCTCGCGCGCGCGTTCGGCGCGCGCGTCCTGGCCACCGCCGGCAGCGCCGACAAGTGCGCCGCGTGCGAGCGGCTCGGCGCCGAGCGCGCGATCAACTACCAGGACGAGGACTTCGTGGCCGCGGTGAAGTCGGCCACGGGCGGCCGCGGCGTGGACGTGGTCCTCGACATGGTCGGCGGCGACTACACGCCCCGCAACCTGGCCTGCCTCGCCGTGGAGGGCCGCCTGGTGCAGATCGCGGTCCAGAGGGGCGCGCGGGCGGAGCTGGACCTGCTCGCGGTGATGCAGAAGCGGCTGACGATCACCGGCTCTACGCTCCGCCCCCGGCCGGTGGCCGAGAAGGCCGCGATCGCACGGGCGCTCCGCGCGCGCGTATGGCCGCTGATCGAACGGGGGCTGGTGAACCCGGTGATCGACAGGACCTTCCCGCTGGAGCGCGCGGCCGACGCGCATCGCCTCATGGAATCCGGCGCCCACGTGGGCAAGATCGTGCTGACCGTCCGAGGGAGCGGGCCTACTCGCGCTGCCCCTGCACGATCGGCTCGCCCTTCGCTTCCTTCACCGCCGAGATCGAGAACGGGTCGAGGAACCAGGCCTTGAGCAGGAACTTCCGCCGCGCGTCGCCCGCCGTGAACACGTTCTCGAGCTCCCCGAGGTCGAGGCGCTCGCGCACCTCGGCCAGCGTGGCGCCGCCCTTGACCGCGGCCGCCGCCTGATCGCGTACCCGGCCGATCAGCGCCTGCAGGTGGCGGATATAGGCGGTGTCCCGCTGCACCTCGCCGTGCCCGGGGATCAGGTACGCATAGTCGAGGGCGGCGAGCTTCTCCAGCGTCTGGATCCACTCCGTCGGGAAGCTGCCGAACCCGTAGGGCTGCGGGTTCACGACCAGGTCGCCGCTGATCGCCACCCGCTCCTTCGGCAGCCAGACCACCAGGTCGCCCTCGGTGTTGCCGCGCCCGAGGTGCCGGACGTGGATCTCGCGCTCGCCGCGCCGGAGCACCAGCGCGTCGGCCACGCTCAGCGTCGGCAGCACGACCGTCGTGCGCCTGCTCTCCCGGAGCGAGGTCTCGAGGTCGGGCAGCATCTTCTTCCAGCGCTCGAGCCGGTCGGCCGGCAGCGGCTGGCCCTGTTCGTCCTTGCCGGTCGCGATGCCCTTCCGGAGCGCGTCCATGGTCTCGGTGAGCTGCTTCGGCAGGTTCTCCAGGTCGATGTTCGCCGGCGTCATCGCCGCGATCGTGTTCGGGTGGGCCAGGATCTCCACGCCCGGGTAGGCCTCGAGCCAGGCGGGGTTGCCCAGGTTGTGGTCGCCGTGCCAGTGCGTGTTGACCAGGTAGCGGACCGGCTTTTCCGTGACCGAGCGCAGGAGCTTGATCGCGCTCTCCGCCGAGGCCTGCGTGCCGCCCGCGTCCACCACGAACACGTCGGCCTGGTTGACGATGAAGGTCAGGTTGCCCTCCACCGGCTGGCGGAAGACGTCGGGGCGCACCGCCACGTAGACGCCTTCGGCCACGCGCCGGAGCTCGAAGTCGTACACGCCGGGGCCGGTGGCGGGCGCGACCACGGCGTCGGGGGCGGGCGCGGCGGCGAGGAGCAGGGCGACAGACGCACCGGCGGCGAACAGGCTCATGGGAGACCTCCGCGGGTTGAAACGAGCCCGGCCGTCCCGAGGTTTCATCGCCGGCGAAAAAGGCCCGGCACCGTCCACGGTCCCGGATGTCCGCGTGTGTGCTGCTCCTTGGCCGTTCCTGAGGGCGGCCGCGGCGGAGGGAGGTCCGTGCCTCAGGCGTCTTCGCGCACGTACAGGACGCCGGACGTCGCGAGCAGGGCGCGCGCCTCGTCGTCGCTCATCGGCTCGCGCACGGTGAGCGTGAAGGGGTCGCCGAAGAACATCCGGGTGTTCACCCCTTCGATCAGCGCGTTGAGCCGGACATGGGTGCGCGCGATCGCCTGGTCCGCCACCACCGTCACCTGCGCGCCGGACACCGCCACCATCCGCACCTCGGGCAGCTTCTGCGCCTTGGCCACGAAACGCTTCAGGAGGTGCCGGCGCCGGTGGCGCAGCCGGCGGTAGAAGAACAGCCCGGGGATCCCGAAGAAGATGACGGACGGGAACCAGGCGTCGGGGTTCGTGAAGGCGAGCGCGACCACGATGGCCACGATCGCCGCCAGCGCCACCGCCGCCCACCCCCCGCTCATCAGGTCGCGCGCCGTGCGCAGCGCGTCGTCCAGGCGCGCGCGGAGCGGGGTGACGCCGGAGATCCCGCTCTCCACCTCGCGCTGCACCGCCTTCAGGTCCGCGGCCAGCTCGCGCGCGTCCCCATAGCGGTCCTCGCGGCGCTTGCGCAGGCACCGTCCGATCACGCGCTGCACGCTGGCGGGAACGTTCGCCTTCAGCGCCGTCACCGGCCGCGACTCCTCGAACGCGATCGCGTGCAGGGTGTCCACCGGCGAGTGGCCCAGGAACGGCGGCTGCCCGGTCACCATCTCGTAGAGCACGATCCCCAGCGAGAAGATGTCGCTGCGATGGTCCACGGACAGCCCGCGCGCCTGCTCGGGGCTCATGTAGCGGAGCGTGCCGAGCACCATGCCGGCCTGGGTGCGGGCGAGGGTCTCGAGGTGGGAGATGTCGTCCGGCGAGGGCGAATCGCGGGCGCCGCCCGGCGGCTCGAGCAGCTTGGCCAGGCCGAAGTCCAGGATCTTCGCGTGCCCGTCCGGGGTCACCATGATGTTCTCGGCCTTGATGTCGCGGTGCACGATGCCGGCCTCGTGCGCCCGCGCCAGGCCGGCGGCGACCTGGCCCCCGATCTCCAGCGCGCCCAGCAGGTCGAGCTCGCGGTTCTCGATCAAGGTGCGCACGGTCTTGCCGGGCACCAGCTCCATCACGATGAAGGCGGCGCCGTCCTCCTCGTCCACGTCGTAGACCTGCGCGATGGCCGGGTGGTTCACCGCGCTGGCCGCGCGCGCCTCCTGGAAGAACCGGCGCTTGCGGTCGGCGTCGCGCGTCTTCTCGGGGGGGAGGAACTTGATGGCGACCGGCCGCTCGAGCCGGGTGTCCACCGCGCGATGCACCACGCCCATGCCGCCCCGGCCCAGGGTCTCCTCGACGCGGTAGTGCTTCACCATCGGGCCGGGCATGGTCAGGTCCGGGGCGCCGCGCGGGCGCGCGCCGCGTTCTCCGACGGGAGCAGGCAGGCGTACAGGAACTCGTTCACGGGCACGGCCACGCCGCGCTCGCGCCCCAGCCGCACGATGGTGCCCGTCTGCGCCTCCAGCTCGGACGGGCGGCCCTCGACGAGGTCGCGCTGCATCGAGGCGGTGGCGTCCTCGGGCAGGCCGTCCACGTAGGCGAGCGTCCGCGCCACCACGTCCTCCGGCAGCGCCACCCCGCGCGCCGCCGCCACCGCGCGCGCCTCGCGCACGGCGGCCTCGAGCAGCCGGCGCGTCTCGGGGACGGTCCGCACCACGCCCGCCGGCATCCGCGCGGCCGCCGCCACCGCGCTGAACGGCGCGATGAAGAGGAACTTCTCCCAGAGCGCGACCTCGATGTCGGCCGGCGTGCCCACCGACACGCCCGCGCAGCGCTCGAAGGCGGCCCGCAGCGCGGCCACGCGCCCGCTCGGGCGGCGGTCGCGCTCGCCGAACTCGACGCGCGGCACCGCGCCGGCGTGGCGGATGTGGCCGGGTCCGGCCAGGTAGCTGACGATGCGGCACAGCCCGCCCACCACGCGCTGCGGGCCGACCACCGCCGCGAGCTCGTCCGCGGCCTCCACGCCGTTCTCCAGCGGCACCACGAAGCTGTCCGCGCGCAGCATCGGCACCAGCGCGCGCGCGGCCGCGCCCACCTGCCAGGCCTTCACGCAGACGAGCACCGCGTCCACGGCGCCGGCGCGCGCGGGGTCGTCGGTGGCCTCCACGGGCGAGAGGTGGAAGTCGCCGCCCACGCTCTCCACGCGCAGGCCGCGCGCGCGCATCGCCGCGAGGTGGGCGCCGCGCGCGATGAAGACCACCGATTCCCCGGCCTGGGCGAGCCGCCCGCCGAAGTAGCCGCCGACGCCGCCGGTCCCGAAGACCGCGATGCGCATCGGCCTCATCTTCTCCCCAAACGTGGCCCGCGGCGCTCCGCGTCTTCGCTTGTCGATCGCGCCGCCACCGGTGAACCGCGGCGGCCGCGCCGGGTGACGCCGCGCTTCACGGGCCGAACTCGCGTAGGATCGCGCACGCTTGGCCACCGCCGCCGCGACGCCGCGAGGGGAGCCCTTCCGCTACCGCTGGGCGGCACCGGGGGACCTGAACGCGTTCTTCGGGCTGATGCTCGACAACGTGATGAACCTGGTCATCCTGGCCGGGATCCTCATCGGCGTCTTCGGCTTCCCCCGCGACCTCGTCTACACCCGCATGTTCCCGGGCACCGCGTTCGGCGTGCTGCTCGGCGACCTCGTCTACACCTGGATGGCCTTCCGCCTCGCCCGGCGGGAGGGCCGGCAGGACGTCACCGCGATGCCGCTCGGCCTCGACGCGCCCAGCACGATCGGTATGGCGTTCGCCGTGCTGGGGCCGGCGTACCTGTCCGCGCGCACCCGCCTGGGCGAGCACGACGCCGGCATCGTGGCCTGGCAGGTCGGGATGGCCTGCATGATCCTCATGGGCCTCTTCAAGCTGGGGATGTCGTTCGCGGGCGGCGCGATCCAGCGCGTCGTGCCGCAGGCGGGCCTGCTCGGCTCGATCGGCGGGGTCGGCATCGCGCTGATGGGCGTGCTGCAGCTCGCGGACATCCTGGCCGAGCCGGTCGTCGGCTTCCTCTCGCTGGGCCTCATCTTCTACAGCCTGATCGCGCGCTTGCGCCTGCCCTTCGGCGTGCCCGGCGTGGTGGCCTCCGTGGGCGTGGGCGCCGCAGCGTACTACCTCCTGGGCGCGCTCGGCCTCACCCACCGCCCGCTCGCCGTGCCCGCGCTCGAGTTCGCCACCGGGCTGCCCCTGCCCACCCTGGGGTTCCTGGCGGGCATGCCGGTGGCGCTCGGCCAGTACCTGCCGGTCGCGATCCCGTTCGCGATCCTGACCGTGATCGGCGGGATCAACGTGACCGAGAGCGCGCGCCTGGCCGGCGACGCCTATCGCACCCGCTCGATCCTGCTCACGGAGGCGATCGCGACCCTGGTCGCGGGCGCCTGCGGAGGCGTCTCGCAGACCACGCCCTACATCGGCCACCCGGCCTACAAGGCGATGGGCGGCCGCGCCGCGTACACGCTGGCCACCGGGCTGTTCGTCGGCCTCGGCGGCGTGCTCGGCTACATCCCGTTCCTGGCCATGCTGCTGCCCATCTCCTGCCTGGCCCCGATCCTGGTCTTCGTCGCGTTCGACATCGTGGCGCAGGCCTTCCACGAGACCCCCCGGGCGCACGCGGCCGCGGTGTGCTTCGCGGTGTTCCCCTCGGTCGCGCAGCTCGTGCTGATCACGCTCGACAAGGTGAACCCGGTGCTGGCCTGGTCGGCGCTGGACCCGCCGCGCGTGGTGGAGGCGATGAAGATCCCGCCCGGCTTCGCGGAGAGCTTCGGCGTGTTCGTGCTGCTGGCCCACGGGTTCATCCTGACCGCGATGTTGTGGGGCGCCGCCCTGGCCTTCCTGATCGACCACCGCACGCGCGCGACCGCGGCCGTGCTGGGCATCGCGGCGGCGCTGACCCTCTTCGGCCTGATCCACTCGGTGCTGCCCACCGGAGGCGTGTACCTGCCGTGGTCGGACGCGCTGCAGGGCTCACACGTGCCCTTCCACTGGGCCGCCGGCTACGCCGCGTTCGCCGCCCTGGTGCTGCTGCTCGGCGCGCGCGCGCCGCGCGCCGCCGGCTAACGGCCGCCGGAGTCCTTCAGGTACTTCAACAGCTCGGAGTCGGTGGACAGGATCAGCCAGGAGTTGGCGTCCAGGCTCGCGTCCAGCGTCTCCATGGACTTCAGGAACTGGTACAGCTCGGCGTCGCGTCCGTAGGCGCGCGCGTAGACGGTGGTGGCCTGCGCGTCGGCCTTGCCCTTGATCTCCTGCGCGCTCTTGTAGCCGGCCGAGCTGGCGGAGAGCATGTCGCGCTCCTTCTGCCCGCGGATCTCCGCCGCGCGGCCCTGGCCCTCGGACCGGCTGCGCTCGGCGATGCGCTTGCGCTCGGAGATCATCCGCTCGAACACCTTCTGCTGCACGCTCTCGACGTAGTTGATGCGCTTGAAGCGCACGTCCACCAGCTCGATGCCGAACTCCGGCGTGATGCGGGCCGCCTTCTCCAGCACCGTCTGCGCGATCTTGCTGCGTCCGGCGCCCACCGGGGCCATGGCCTCGGCGGAGCCGATGCCCTCCAGCTCCTCGGTGACCTGGAAGGAGCGGTTCGACGAGCGCACGATCTCGATCAGGTCGAAGGAGGCCACCGCGTTGCGGGTCTCGCCGTCCACGATGTCGTCGAGCCGGCTCTGCCCGCCCCGCTCGTCGCGCACCGCCTGATAGAAACGCAGGGGGTCGGCGATGCGCCAGCGGGCGTAGGTGTCCACCCAGATGTACTTCTTGTCCTTGGTGGGGATCTCGTTGGCGTCGCCGTCGAACTCCAGCCAGCGCTTGTCGAAGCGGTGCACGTCCTGCACGAACGGCACCTTGACGTGCAGGCCGGGCCGGGTGACCACGCCGCCCACCGGCCGCCCGAACTGGGTGAGGATCACCTGCTCGGTCTCCGAGACGGTGTAGACGGATCCGAGCAGCAGCAGCAGGGCCGCCGCCGCCGCGAACAGCGCCACCAGCCGGTTCACGGCTTCACCTCCGTGGTCCCCCCGTCGAGCTGCAGGAGCGGCAGCACGCCGCGCGCCCGGTCGTCGAGCACCAGCTTCCGCCCCGCCTTGGGGATCATCGTGCTCATGGTCTCCAGGTAGATCCGCTTGCGCGTGACCACCGGCGCCTTGCGGTACTCCTCGTGGAAGGCCTCGAAGCGGCTCGCGTCGCCCTCCGCGTTGTTCACCCGTTCCACCGCGTAGCCCTCCGCGGCGCGGATGGCCTGCTCGGCCTCGCCGCGCGCGCGGGGCACGGACTTGTTGTAGTCGGCCCAGGCGTCGTTGATGGCGCGCTCCTTCTCCTGGATGGCCTGGTTCACCTCGTTGAAGGCGGGCTTCACGGGGTCCGGGGGGTTCACGTCCTGCAGCACCAGCTGCTGGACCTCGATGCCGATGCCGTAGAGGTTGCACAGCCGCTGCAGCTCCTCCTTGGCCTGCAGCGCGATGGCCTCGCGGCCGATGGTCAGCACCTCGTCCACGCTGTGGTCGCCCACCACCTGCCGCATGGCGGCCTCGGACATGTAGCGGAACGTCTCCGGCACGTCGCGCACGTGGAAGAGGAAGGCGCGCGCGTCCTTGATGCGGAACTGGACGATCCACTCGACCATGGCCACGTTGAGGTCGCCGGTCAACATCAGCGCTTCCGCCTGGATCTCGGGCGGCGCCACGTATTCGGACCGCGGACCCGCGGCCGCGGTGCGGAAGCCGAACTCCATCTTGAGCTGGCGCTGCACCGGCACCTTGGTCACGCGCTCGGCGAACGGGATCTTCAGGTGCGGGCCAGGGTCGGTGGTCCGCGCGTACGCGCCGAAGCGCTGCACCACGCCCACCTCGTCCGGCTCGATCTGGTAGTACCCGGTCAGGAACAAGACCAGGAGCGCGGCCGCCGCCGCCAGCGCGCGGCCCGTGCGCGCGGGCATCTTCGGGACCCGCGGCAGGCGCACGTGCACCGGCGTCCCGCCGATGTCGATCGGGCCCTGGCCCCAGCCTTCCCTCTGCATACGGCCTCCAGTTCCGCCGATGCGCCCCTCGCCGCGCCACATCGGCAATCGAGCACCGCCTGCCTGGTGCCCCTCGCGCCGCGAATCGGGGGGACCACCCTGCTCGCGCGGCGGCGTCCCGGCGAAACCGGCAGTATATCCCGGCCCGCGGCGCGTCCGCCGGGAATATCCCGGCCCCCACCGCGTAACTGCTTCGAGCCGGAACGGCGCCGCGCAGGCGGTGTCCAACCCCGGCAAGGAGCACCGCCATGACCGACCGCGCCCTCGCCCTCCTGATCGCGTTCGTGCTGTTCGGGAGCGTGCGCGTCCCACCGCCGGCGGCCGCCGCCGGCGACGCGGCCACGCCGGCCGCGGTCACCGGGGAGGTGACGCAGGGTGCGCTGCGGGTGACGCGCGGCGGCGCCGTGGTCGAGTGCCCGCTGCGCCACACGGACGTGCAGGCCGAGGTCTCCGGCTTCCTGGCGCGCGTGCGGGTGACGCAGACGTTCGAGAACCCCTTCGACGAGCCGATCGAGGCCGTCTACGTGTTCCCGCTCCCGCACGGCGCGGCGGTGGACGGCATGACCATGGTCGTCGGCGAGCGGCGCGTGGTCGGCCGGATCGAGCGGCGCGCGGACGCGCGCGCGGCCTACGCGCAGGCCGTGGCGCGTGGCCTCACCGCGAGCCTGCTCGAGCAGGAGCGGCCGAACATCTTCACCCAGACCGTGGGCAACCTCCGCCCGGCGCAGACGGTGCGCATCGAGATCGCGTACGTGGACGTGCTCCCCTACGACCAGGGCGCGTACGCGTTCCATTTCCCGATGGTGGTCGGCCCGCGCTACATGCCGGGGAGGCCGCTCCCCGGGCGCGACGCGGGCGACGGATGGTCGCCCGACACGACGCGGGTGGGTGACGCCTCGCGCCTCTCGCCTCCGGTGCTGAAGCCCGGCTCTCGGACCGGCCACGACATCGCGCTGACCGTCTCCGTGGACGCCGGCGTGCCGATCCACGACGTGAAGGTGGCCGCGCACCAGGCCAGGGTGGAGCGGCCGGGCCGCGCGCGCGCGGTGGCGGTGCTCTCGCCGGCCGACGCGATCCCGAACAGGGACTTCGTGCTGACCTACACGGTCGCGGGCGAGCGGCCGGAGACGGCCGTGCTCGCCCACGCCGAGCCGGGCGAGCCGGGCTACTTCCTGCTCATGATGCAGCCGCGCGACGTCGAGGAGGCGCTGCGCGCCGCGCCGCCGCGGGACGTCTGCTTCCTGATCGACGTGTCCGGCTCGATGTCCGGCGCGCCCACCGCCAAGGTCGTGGAGGCGATGCAGCGGTTCTTCGAGCGCATGCGCCCGGTGGACCGGCTGCAGGTGATCACGTTCGCCGGGGGCACGGAGCGCCTGTTCGACGGCTACGTGCCCGCGACCGCGGCCAACCTGCGCGCCGCCCTGCGCTTCACCGACGGCCTGCGCGGCGGGGGCGGCACCGAGATGCTGAAGGGCATCCGGGCGCTGCTGGCCGACCCGGTGGACCCCGAGCGCGTCCGCGTGGTCGTGATGCTCACCGACGGCTACATCGGCAACGAGGCGGAGATCATCGGCGAGGTCGGCCGCCGCGCCGGGGACGCGCTGCGGTTCTGGACCGTCGGCATCGGCTCCTCGCCCAACCGCTTCCTGCTCGACGGCGTGGCGCGCCAGGGCGGCGGCATGTCCGGCGTGATCGGGCTGGACGACGATCCCGCCGAGCTGGTCGGCCGGATCGTCGAGCGCATCCAGCGCGCCCAGCTCTCGCGGATCCAGCTCGACTGGGGGGCGCTCGAGGTCAGCGAGACCTATCCGGCCCGGGTGCCGGAGCTGTGGGCGGGGCGGCCCGTGGTGCTGCTCGGCCGCTATCAGGGCGCGGGCCCCACGACCGTCCGGATCTCCGGCCTCGCCGAGGGCGAACCGGTCGCGTTCCCGGTCGAGATCACGCTGCCCGAGCGCGAGCCGGCGCACGCGGTGCTCGCCGCGGCCTGGGCGCGCCGGAAGATCGAGGACCTGTCGGACCAGCTCGCGCTCGCGCACGGCGACCCCGAGCCGCTGGCCGAGGAGATCACCGGCCTCGCGCTGCGCCACCGGCTGATGAGCGCGTACACCAGCTTCGTGGCCGTGGACGAGGCGGAGGGCCCGCACGTCGAAGCGCCGCGGCCGCCGCGCCGGCTGCTCGTGCCGCTGCCGATGCCGGACGGCGTGTCGTACGAAGGCGTCTTCGGCGAGACCGAGCGCGAGGAGAGCCTGGTCGCGCAGGCACGCGAGGCGGCGGGGGACTGGAAGGCCGCACAGCGCGCGCGACCGCTCACGCCGCGGCTTGGCTCGCCGGCCGAGCCGGCGTCCGGCGTCGCACTCGGCGCGGGGAGAGGAGCCGTCGCGGGCGTGGTGGGCGGACTGCCGGGCCTGCTCGCGCCACCGCCACCGCCGCTGCCGTCGGCGGCCTCCACCGCGCCGCCCGGCACTGCTGGCCCCCGGGCCCTCCGGCGCGTGTTCGACACCGTCGCCGATTCCCGCGCGGGCACCTACCGGACCGACGCGGCCGCCGCGCTCGGCCGCGCCCGCGCGAGCGCCGACGCGAAGGACTGGACGGCGGCGCGGCGCCAGGCCCAGCTCGCGTGGGTCCTGGCCGACGTCCACCTGGGACGGCAGCCCTGGCAGGACGACGGCACGCGCGCGGCCGCGGCGGACCTCGCCGCCACGGCCGATGCGGCG
Organism: Vicinamibacteria bacterium; assembly: GCA_036556645.1. GTDB lineage: Bacteria > Acidobacteriota > Vicinamibacteria > Fen-336 > Fen-336 > DATKEG01. Next base: position 13,688 of record DATBIZ010000455.1, read on the forward strand.
CTGCGCGAACACGCGGTGGTGGCGCTGCCCGCGCTGCGCCGGCGTCTCGACTTCACGATCCGCAACGCCGGTCTGGCGGCCGCCCTCGAACGGGTGGCGGCCGCGGCTGGCTTCGCGCTGACGCTGGCACCCGGCGCGCTCGACGACGCGGCCGCGCTGAGCGGCCTCCCTCCGCGCGTGGCCTGGCTCGACCTCCGGCGCGCCACCGCGGCCGAGGCGCTGAGCTGGCTCGTCCATCCGGTCGGCCTCGAATGGACGGTCGCCGGCGGCGCGGTGCGCGTGCGCTCGCCGCGCGCGGCCGACGCCCCGAGCCTGTGGTCCGTGGTCGGGGCCCAGGCCGCGGCGCCGGCGGACGCCGCGAAGCGGCGCGCGAGGGCGACCGCGCTGCTGGCGGCCCGGCTCGACTCGTGCGCCTGGTCGCTGCTCGCCTCCGCCCTGCACGGCACCGTGGACGACGAGGCCGCCGCCGAGATGGTCGAGGCCGCACGCGACCCCGACGTGCGGAAGCTCGTGGCCGAGCGCGCGCCGGCGGTCCTGCTGCGCGCGATGTGGGCCGTGGCGCAGGCGCGCGCGGTCTCGCCCGACGACGCGACCCTCGGGGCCCTGTCCGCGCACCTCGGCGCGGCGGCGGGACCGGTCCTCTCCGCGCCGGCCCTTCCGGCGACCACCGGCTACCTCGCCCTGTTGGGGGCGCTGCCGGCCGATCTGCGTCCGATGGGCGTGCGCCCGGCGCACCGCGCGGACGTGCGCGCCGCGCTCGAGCCGCTGGCCCCCGGGGCCGTGGCGGACGGCGACGCCGCCCTGCTCGCGGCGATCCGCGCGCGGCTCGCCGGCCGCGACGCGTGGAACGCGGAGCGGGACGGCCGCACGGCGCGGCTGCGGGGCGCCGCCGTCGGCGCGGGAGCGCTCCGCGTGCTGAGCCGCCTGGAGCGTGCCCGGCTGGCCGGCCTCTAGACACGAAGAGCCGGGGGCGCGTGCCCCCGGCTCTGGTCACCACGACGGCCCGGTCAGTTCTGCTCGGGCCGGCCCTCTCCACGACGGCCGCGGAACTCCTTGCGCGCGGCCTCGCGCTCGGTCTGGTCGAGCTTGCCGTCGCCGTTGGCGTCGAAGCGCTTCACCAACTCGGCCCGGCGCTGCTCGCGGGCGGCCTTCGCCGCTTCCTTCTCCTCCGGATCGAGCACGCCGTTCTTGTTCGCGTCGAACTGCTCGAGCAGGCGGGCCTTGCCCGCTCCGCGGTGGCCGCGCCGGCCGCGGAACGCCTGTCTGGCCGCTTCCTTCTCCTCGGGGTCCAGCACGCCGTTCTTGTTCGCGTCGAACCGCTCCAGCATGCGGGCCTTCATCGCTTCGCCGCGGGCCGCGTGCGCGGCCTCCAGCTCCTGCTGGTCGAGCTTGCCGTCCTTGTCCGCGTCGTAGCGCTCGATGAGCGAGGCCGCGTCGCGGCCCTTCCGGCCGCGCTCGTCACCGGCCGGAGCGTCCTGCGCGGCCACCCAAGCGGTGGACGCGGCCAGGGCGACCGCGGCCGCCGTACCGATCACCTTGATCATTCCCGTGTTCCTCCTGCCCGACCGATCCGGCCGGTGTCAACGGATTGGACCGG
>DATBIZ010000456.1:0-2610 GCA_036556645.1 Vicinamibacteria bacterium
CGCGGCCTCTGCCCCCTTCCAATCCCGCTTGCGCTGGTACACGAAGCCGAGGTTGTAGTGGGCGGGGGCCAGGTCCGGGAACTGGGCCAGAACCTCCTTCAAGCCGGTCTCGGCCTCGTCGAAGCGGCCCGCCTGCGCGGCGGCCACCGCGTTCGTATACGTCTCGCCGGCCTTGTTGGATTCCGGCGCGGCGGGCAGGACGGCCGCCACCGGAGCGGCGGCCGCCGCCGGCGCGTCTGCCTTCTGCATCACGATGTCCTCGGGCGGTTCCGAGAATGCCCCCAGCGACAGGACCATCTCCATCCCGTACGGCTTGTAGCCCTCCTTGGTGAACGTGAACTTCCACTTGCCGTCCGGCAGTCCCATGCGGACGAACCCACCCTTCTTGTCCGTGTTCTGGGTCTTCGTGATCTTCTGGCGGCTCTCCCCCAGGAACTCCATGTCGATCTTCACGTCCGGCATGCCCTGACCCTGCTCGTCCACGACCCTGCCGCGGATGCCGGCGGTCGTGCGGGTCTGCGCCGCGGCCGGCGCGGCGAGGACCGCGACGGTCAGGCCGAACACGGACAGGCGGGCGGCGAACGCGCGATGCATCGAGTTCCCCTCCTGGCTGGTTGGAACGCCCCATTTTCGCACGGCGCGCGGGGTGGTAATCTCGCCACTTGACCGGGCTCGGACGCCTCCCTGCCGTGTTGTTCGCGGGCACCGCCACGCTCGCCGCCGCGTCGGCGACGCTGCCGGCGCCGCCGGCCGCGCCGGCGCCCCGCGACGCGCCATCCGCCGCGTCGCACCCCGGGGAGCCGATGGCGCGGAAGGTGTGCGCGGGTTGCCACGCGTTCCCGCCCCCGGACAGCCTGCCGCGCGGCCGCTGGAAGAGCATCGTCATGGAGATGTCCGCGCTGGCCCTGGCCGGGATCGGCACGCCGCCCGGCGCGCCGCCTCCCGCGCTCGACTTCGATCCCGACCTGATCACGCGCTACTACGAGACGCTGGCGCCCGAGACGCTTCCGCCGCCGGCCGCCTGGCCCGAGATCGAGACGGCCGGGCTCCGGTTCGCGCGCCACGCCTTCCGTCCGGCGTCGCCGCCGGGGCACGTGGCGGTCGCCAACGTGCAGTTCCTGCGGCTCGAGAAGGACGGACCGCTGCAGGCGGTCGCGGTGGACATGGCGGCCGGGGTGGTGCTCGCGGCGGACCCGCGGACTCCCGCCGCGGGCCTGCGCCAGCTCGGTCGCGTGCCGCACCCCTGCCACGTCGAGGCGGCCGACCTCGACCGCGACGGGCTGATCGACCTGCTCGTGGCCGACCTCGGCGCGATTCCGCCCGGGGACTACCTCAAGGGCAGCGTGGTCTGGATGCGGCGGCAGGCCGACGGCAGCTACCGGAACGTCGTGCTCGCTTCGGGGCTTCCCCGCGTGGCGGACGTGCGGCCGGTGGACGTGGACGCGGACGGCGATCTGGACGTGCTCGTGGGCGCCTTCGGCTGGCGCGAGGTCGGGGGCATCCACCTGCTCGAGAACCGCACCGCCTCCGGCGGGCCGCCGGCGTTCGTGAAGCGGGAGATCGATGCGCGCCAGGGCGCGATCCACGTGCCGGCCACGGACCTCGACCGCGACGGCAAGGCCGACTTCGTGGGGCTGCTCGCCCAGCACCACGAGTCGGTGATCGCGTATCTGGGCGACGGCGCGCGCGGGTTCAAGCCCCAGACCCTGTACGCCGCGCCTCATCCGTCCTGGGGCTCGTCCGGGCTCGCGCTCGTGGACTTCGACGGGGACGGGGACCAGGACGTGCTCGTCACCAACGGCGACATGCTGGACGACTTCCTGATCAAGCCGTACCACGGCATACGCTGGCTGGAGAACCGCGGCAACCTCACGTTCGTCGAGCACGAGCTGGCGACCCTGCCCGGCGTGCACCGCGCGCTGGCCGCGGACATCGACCTGGACGGCGACCGCGACGTGGTGGCCTGCGCGTTCGTGCAGTTCGAGACGCCCGAGGGCGACGTGCGCGACCCGCTGGCCAGGGAGCACGCGCGCCTGCCTTCGCTGGTGTGGCTGGAGCAGACCGCGCCCGGTCGCTTCGAGCGGAGGACACTCGAGCGCGGCGGCAGCCACGTGAGCCTCGACGTCGCGGACTACGACGGCGACGGCGATCCGGACGTGGTGGTCGGCGGCTTCCGCATGGCCGGCGGGAGCCCGATGGTGGAGGTCTGGGAGAACCTCGCACGCAAGCCGGGAGCGGGCCGGTGAGGTTCTCACGCCGCCGGATGCTGCGCCTGGCCGGCGCGGCCGGGCTCTACGGCGTCCTGCGGCCGCACGATGCCGGCCGCGCCTGGGCCGCGCCGGCGCCGCTGTTCGAGGAGGTCCCGCCCGAGAAGAGCGGGCTGCGCTGGGTCCACACCAACGCGATGTCGCCCGAGCGCTACCTGCCCGAGACCATGGGGCCGGGCGTCGCCTTTCTCGATTACGACAACGACGGCTGGACGGACATCTACATGGTCAACAGCGGGCCGAGCGACTTCTTCAAGCCCGGCAAGCCGCTGAAGAACGCGCTCTACCGCAACAACCGCGACGGCACGTTCACCGACGTGACCGAGAAGGCGGGAGTGGCCGG
>DATBIZ010000457.1:0-5391 GCA_036556645.1 Vicinamibacteria bacterium
CGTGCTGCAGCGCGACCCCGCCGGCGTCTACGCGAGCATGGACTTCCTGAGCCGCGACCGCTACCGCCACGCGGTGGAGGAGCTGGCGGAGCCCACCGGCGAGGCGCAGGTGCGCGTGGCGCTGCGGGTGGTGGAGAGCGCGCGGCTGGCGGCGGAGGGGACTTCGCCCGCCGAGCGCGCCGCGCACGTCGGCTACCACCTGATCGGCCGGGGGCGGCCCGGCCTCGAGAGCGACGTCGCCTACCGCCCCCGCTTCGTCCGCCGCGTCCGGCGCTTCGCCTTCCGCCACGCCTGCGGCGCGTACCTGGGCTCGATCGCGGCGGTCACCGCCGCGCTGGTGACGGCGGGCGTCCTCTACGCGCGCGCCCACTACGCCGCCACGCACGTGCAGGCGGCGGTGGCCATCCTCCTGCTGCTGCCGGCGAGCGAGTTGGCCATCGCGCTCGTGCAGTGGCTCGCCGTGCGGCTGGCCCCGCCCCGCCGGCTTCCCCGCCTCGAGTTCCCCGGCGGCGTGCCCGCCGACGCGCGGACGATGGTGGTCGTGCCCACGCTGCTCACGAGCGTGGAGGACGCGAAGCAGCTCGTGGACCACCTCGAGGTGCTCGCGCTCGCCAACCTGGACCCGCGGATCCACTTCGCGATCCTCTCCGACTTCCCCGACGCGCCGGCGGCGTCCCTGCCCGAGGACGAGGCGCCCCTGCAGGCCGCGCAGGCGGCCATCCGGGAGCTGAACGCGCGGCTGGGCGAAGGGCGCGCGGACCGCTTCTACCTGTTCCATCGCGCGCGCCGCTGGAACCCGCACGAGGGCGTCTGGATGGGCTGGGAGCGCAAGCGCGGCAAGCTCGAGGAGTTCAACCGGCTGCTGCGCGGCTCGCGGACCACGAGCTACTACGTGCAGGTCGGCGATCCGGAGATCCTGCCCCAGGTCCGCTACGTCCTCACCCTGGACTCGGACACCCGCCTGCCGCGCGAGTCGGCGCGCACGCTGGTCGGCATCATCGCGCACCCGCTGAACCGCCCGCGCTTCGACGAGCGCCTGCGGCGGGTGGTCGACGGCTACGGGATCCTGCAGCCGCGCGTCAGCGTGACCATGGCCAGCGCGGCGGGCTCGCTCTTCGCGCGCCTCTACGCGGGGCACACCGGCGTGGATCCCTACACCACGGCCGTGTCCGACACCTACCAGGACCTCTTCGGCGAGGGGATCTTCACCGGCAAGGGCCTCTACGAGGTGGACACCTTCCAGGCCGCGCTGGAGCGCCGCGTGCCCGAGAACGCGCTGCTCTCCCACGACCTGTTCGAGGGCCTGCACGCGCGGGCGGCGCTGGTCACCGACGTCGAGGTGGTGGACGACTACCCGTCGAGCGTGCTCGCCCACGCCCGCCGCCAGCACCGCTGGGTGCGCGGCGACTGGCAGATCCTGCTCTGGCTGTTCCCGTGGGTGCCGACGCGCGGCGGGAAGCTCGAGCGCAACCGGCTGCCGCTGATCTCGCGCTGGAAGATCTTCGACAACCTGCGGCGCAGCCTGCTGCCGCCGGCCACGGTCGCGCTGCTCGTCGCGGGCTGGACGGTGCTCCCCGGCCGGGCGGAGGCCTGGACGGCCGCGCTGGTGCTGGCCCTGCTCTTCCCCGTGTACCCGCTCGTGCTGCGGCTGCTCGCGGGGCCGCGGCCGCAGCAGCCGTGGAGCGTGTTCCTGCGCGCGCAGTGGCACGAGGTGAAGACCGCGCTCGCGCGCACCGGCCTGCAGCTCACCTTCGTGGCCTACCAGGCGGTGGAGATGCTGCACGCGATCTCGCTCACGCTGGTGCGGCTGGCGGTGACGCAGCGGCGGCTGCTGGAGTGGGAGACGGCGGCCACCGCCGCGGCGCGGGCGGCGGGGCTGGCCGCCCGCAAGGGGGCGCGGGTCTTCCTCGCGGAGATGGCGGCGAGTCCGCTGGTGGCGGCGATCGCGGCGGTGTTCGTCCTCGCCCTGCAGCCCGCCGCGCTCCCGGTGGCGGCGCCGGTGCTCACCCTCTGGCTGGCCGCGCCGCTGGTGGCGCACGCGCTGAGCCGGCCGGTGCCCCCGCCCAGCCTCGACCTGAGCGCAGAGGACCGCCTGTTCCTGCGGCGGGTCGCGCGCCGCACCTGGCGGTACTTCGAGCAGTTCGCCGGCGAGGGCGACCACGGCCTGCCGCCCGACAACGTGCAGGAGGTCCCGGACCTCCTGGTCGCGCACCGGACCTCGCCCACCAACATCGGCATGGGCCTGCTGTCCAGCCTCGCCGCGCACGACCTCGGCTACATCCGGACCCGCGAGCTGGCCGACCGGACGGAGGCCGCGCTGGACACGATGGAGCGGCTGGAGCGCCACGACGGCCACCTGCTGAACTGGTACGACTCGCAGACGCTGGAGCCGCTCCTGCCGCGCTACGTCTCCACGGTGGACAGCGGCAACCTCGCCGCGGCGCTCCTCGCGCTCGCCGCCGGGCTCGGCGACCTGGCCCGCGCGCCGCAGGGCGCGGCCGCGGTCGTGGAGGGACTGGCCGACGTGGCGGACCTGCTCTGGCAGGCGCTGCACGACCCCACGGACGCCCCGGCGCTGCGGCGCGACAGCGCGGCGCGGCTGGCCGAGGCGGTGAGCGACGTGCGCCGCGTCCTGCGCGGTCCGGAGGCCGCGGCGGCGAAGCTCGCGCGCCTGCCGCGCCACCTGCTCGAGCTGGACTCCGCCCGACGCTACGTCGCGCAGAGCGCCAGCACGCCCGCCGAGGAGGAGGCCGCGTGGTGGTCGCAGGCGCTGATCGACGGCATCACCGCCGGTGCGCCGAAGCCGGACGCGGGGGAGGCGGAGAGGCTCGAGGCGCTCGCGCGCCGGGCGCACGCGTTCGCGGAAGGCATGCGCTTCGGCTTCCTGTTCGATCCGCAGAGGCGCGTCTTCTCGATCGGCTATCGGCTCGCGGACGCGGAGGGGCCGGCGCGCCTGGACGCCGCCTTCTACGACCTGCTCGCCTCCGAGGCGCGGCTGGCCAGCTTCCTGACCATCGCGCGCGGCGAGGTCCCGCAGGCGCACTGGTTCCACCTCGGCCGGCTGGTGACCAGCGTCGAGGGCTCGCCCACCCTGCTCTCCTGGAGCGGCACCGCGTTCGAGTACCTGATGCCGCTGCTGGTCATGCGCAGCTACCCGGAGACGCTGCTGGAGGTGAGCTGCCGGATGGCCGTGCGCCGGCAGATCAAGTACGCGGCGGAGCGCGGGGTGCCGTGGGGGGTGTCGGAGTCGGCGTACAGCACGGTGGACCGTCACGGCACGTACCAGTACAAGGCCTTCGGCGTGCCGGGTTTGGGCCTCAAGCGCGGCCTGGGCGACGAGCTGGTGGTGGCGCCGTACGCGACCGCGCTGGCGGCGATGGTCGAGCCGGCGGAAGCGGCGCGGAACCTGCGGCGGCTCGCCCGCGAAGGGCTCTCGGGCGCGTACGGCTTCTACGAGGCGGTCGACTACACCTGGCCGCGGCACGAGTCGCAGGGCCCGGCGCCCGCCGAGCCCGGCCGCGCGGCGGTGGTGCGGGCGTTCTTCGCGCACCACCAGGGCATGAGCCTGGTCGCCCTGGCCAACGTGCTCGCGAACCAGGCCATGGTCGAGCGCTTCCACGCCGACCGCCGCGTGCGCGCGACGGAGCTGCTGCTGCAGGAGCGCGTCCCGCGCCAGGCGCCGATCACGGTGCCGCGGCCGGTGGAGGAGACGCGGACGCCTTCGGTGGCGCCGCCGGCGGCCGGGCGCCGGCTGCGCTCCCCGCACACGGTCTTCCCGCACGCGCAGTACCTGTCGAACGGCGCCTATACCACCGTGGTCACCAACGCCGGGGGCGGCGGCAGCTTCTGCCGCGCCCGCGTGGTCACGCGCTACCGCGAGGACCCGACCGGCGACCCGGGCGCGTCGTTCGTCTACCTGCGCGACGTGCGCAGCGGCGTGGTCTGGTCGGCCACCCACCATCCGGTGGGCCGTGACTCCGACGAATACGAGGCCGTCTTCCTGCCGGAGAAGGCCACCTACCGGCGGCTCGACGACGGCATCGCCACCCAGCTCGACGTCGCCGTCTCCACCGAGGACGACGTCGAGGTGCGGCGGCTGGCCGTGGCCAACCGGGGAGACCGCGCGCGCGAGATCGAGATCACCAGCTACGCGGAGATGGTCCTGGCCCCGTACGCGGACGACCTCGCGCACCCGGCCTTCGTGAAGCTGTTCGTGGAAACCGAGTACGTGCCCGAGGCGGCGCTGCTGTTCCGGCGGCGCCCGCGCGCGCACGACGACCAGGCGGTCTGGGCCGTGCACGTGATGAGCCTGGAGGGCCGGCCGCAGGGCCCGGTGGAATGGGAGACCGACCGCGCGCGTTTCCTGGGCCGCGGGCGCACGGTGGCCGACCCGGCCGCGCTCGACGGGCGGTCGCTCTCCGGCACCACCGGCGCCGTGCTCGATCCGGTCGCCAGCCTCCGCCAGCGCGTGCGGCTGGCGCCCGGCGGGTTCGTGCGGCTGACCTTCGCGATCGGGGTGACGAACAGCCGCGAGGAGGCGCTCGCGCTCGCGCACAAGTACCGCGACCCCGCGGCCAGCGCGCGCTGCTTCTCGCTGGCCTTCCTGCACGCGCAGAGCAACCTGCGCCACCTGGGCATCACCGCCGACGAGGCCATCCTCTTCGAGCGCCTGGCCTCGCGGGTGCTGTACGCGGACGCGTCGCTCCGCGCGCACCCGGAGGTCCTCGCCCGCAACGAGCTGGGCCAGGAGGGGCTGTGGCCCCACGGGATCTCCGGCGACCTGCCCATCCTGCTCGTGCGCGTGGTCGAGAAGGACGACCTCCCGCTGGCGCGCCAGGTGCTGCAGGCGCAGGAGTACTGGCGGCTGAAGGGCCTGAGCGCCGACGTGGTGATCCTCAACGAGCACCCGCTCGACTACCTCGACGAGATGCACGAGGCGCTCGAGAAGCTGCTCGACGACGGGCCGTGGCGCGCCTGGAAGCACCGGCCGGGCGGCGCGTACCTGCTGCGCGGCGAGCGCATGAGCGAGGCGGAGCGCACGCTGCTGGCCGCGGTGGCGCGGGCCGTGCTCGTCGGCGATCGCGGGGAGCTGGCCAACCAGCTCGACCGGCCGTATGTCGAGACCCACGCGGCCGCCGCCCTGGTCCCCGCGCGGCCGCCGCAGCCGGTGGGCGCCGAGGCGCCGGAGCCGCCCTCGCTCGCGTTCGCGAACGGGATCGGCGGCTTCGCGGAGGGCGGGGCGGAGTACGTGATCTGCCTCGAGGGCGACCAGCAGACGCCGATGCCCTGGGCGAACGTGATCGCCAACCCGACGTTCGGGACGGTGGTGACCGCCTCGGGCAGCGCGTACACGTGGTCCGAGAACAGCCGCGAGAACCGCCTCACGCCGCA
>DATBIZ010000458.1:0-14304 GCA_036556645.1 Vicinamibacteria bacterium
TGGCACCCATCGTGGGCGCGTTCGCCGCGGGGCTGGTCCTCGAGGACGTCCACTTCGAGGGGCACGTGCGGCGCGGGGAGCGGCCGCTCCACGAGACCCTGGAGCCCTTGAGCGCGCTCTTCGTGCCGGTGTTCTTCGTCCGCATGGGCATGCTGGTGGACGTCCGCTCGTTCGGTGCGGCGTCCGTCATCGGCTTCGCCGTGCTCCTGACCCTGGCGGCGATCCTGGGCAAGCTGGCCTGTGCCCTCGCCGCGCCGAAGGGGATGTCGGGCCTCACCGTCGGCCTCGGGATGATGCCGCGGGGCGAGGTGGGCCTGATCTTCGCCGGCATCGGCGCCCAGTTGATGCTGGGGGGCCAGCCGGTGGTGGATGCCGGAACCTACGCCGCGGCGGTCTTCATGGTCGTGGCCACGACGCTGGCCACGCCGCCCGCGCTGGCGTGGGCGATGCGGAGGCAGGGCCGCGTCGCCGCCGGCGCGTGAGGGTCCCGGTTCGGTACCGGCCGGCCTCGACTAGGCGTCGAGCCTCGCCGCGTGCTCCCGCAGCAGCTCGAACGCCCGCCGGACGTGCCGCTCCTCGGTCCGCAGGTTCGCGATCGCCATCCGCAGCGTGAAACGTCCGCGCACGCGCGTGTGCGACAGATAGGCCTCGCCGGTCGCGTTCACCGCGTCCATCAGCCGCTGGTTCCGCTCGTCCTGCTCCTCGGGCGGCCGCGAGGTGAACCGCGCGCGGAAGCAGACCACCGAGAACGGCGTGGCGGCCATCCGCTCGAACCGCGCCTCGGCGTCCACCCAGCTCTCGAACTCGCGCGCCAGCCGCAGGTGCTCCCGGATGCGCGCCGCCATCCCTTCGCGGCCGAACGCACGCAGCACCATCCAGAGCTTGAGCGCACGGAAGCGGCGGCCGAGGCTGACGCCGTAGTCCATCAGGTTCGGGGCCGAGGACTGCTCCGCGGTGCGCAAGTAGTCGGGCAGGATGCTGAACGCGGCCCGCACCACCTCCGGCCGGCGCGTGAACAGCGCGGAGAGGTCGAGCGGCACGAACATCCACTTGTGCGGGTTGACCACCAGCGAGTCCGCCCGCTCCACGCCCGCGAGCACGTGACGCATCCCCGGATCGAGCGCCGCCGAGCCGCCGTAGGCCGCGTCCACGTGCAGCCACAACCGCTCGCGCGCGCACACGTCGGCGACCGCGGGCACGGGGTCGATGCTGGTGGTGGACGTGGTGCCCACGGTGGCGGTCACCGCGAACGGGGTGAGCCCGGCCGCGCGATCCTCGGCGACGGCCCGGCGGAGCGCCTCCACGTCCATCCGCAGCTCCGCGTCGGTGCCGATCCTGCGCAGGCCGTCCTGGCCGAGGCCGAGCACGATGCCGGCCTTTTCGACCGACGAGTGCGCCTCCTGGGAGGCGTACATGCGCAGCCGCGCCTGGCCGACCAGGCCGCGGCGCCGGGCGTCGAGCCCGGGCACCGCCTCGCGCGCGGCGGCCAGCGCCACCAGCGTGGACGCCGACGCGGTGTCCTGGATGACGCCGAACAGCCCCTCCGGCAGGCCGAGCATCTGCCGCAGCCAGTCGAGCACGACGATCTCGACCTCGGTCGCCGCCGGCGACGTCTTCCACAGCATCCCGTTGACGTTGAGCGCGGCGGACAACATCTCGCCCAGCACGCCCGGCGCCGCGGCCGAGCTCGGGAAATAGGCGAAGAACCCGGGATGGTTCCAGTGCGTCACGCCCGGCAGCACGCCGCGCAGCACGTCGTCCAGGATCCGCGGCAGCGGCTCGGCGCCGGCGGGAGGCGCGGAGGGCAGCGCGCCGCGCACGTCCCCGGGCGCCAGCCGCGAGAGCACCGGGTAGCGCTCGGGAGCGCCGAGGTACTCCGCGATCCAGTCCACCAGCCGGTGCGCCTCGCGGCGGAAGGTCTCGAGGTCGACGTCGCCCGTCTCGGCCATGTTTCCCGAATGGCGCCCGCGCCTCGCGGGCCAGGCCCTCGGCTAGCTCCTTCCCCTCAAAGCTCGGCCAGCACCTGCGCCGGGTGGCTCGAGGCGTCCACCTTCTCCCACGCCTTCCTGATGCGCCCGTCCTTGCCGATCAGGTAGCTGATCCGGCGCGCGGTGCGCGCGCTCGCGTCGTCGGCGGCGCCGTAGGCCACGCCCATCTTGCGGCCGGTGTCGCACAGCAGCGGGAAGTTGAAGTGGAACTTCTCGGAGAACGCGCAGTTCTCCGCCACCTCGTCGAAGCTGACCCCGAGCACCTGCACGCCCTTCGCGGCGAACTCGCCGTTGAGGTCGCGGAACCCGCAACCCTCGCGGGTTCAGCCGGGGGTGTCGGCCTTGGGGTAGAACCAGAGCAGCACGTCCTGCTTTCCCTTGAAGTCGGAGAGGCGGACCGTGCGCCCACGGTCGTCCTGCACCTCGAAATCGGGCGCGGCGTCGCCGGCCTTGAGCATGGGTGGGACCTCCGCCGGCCATTATGTCCCGCCGCCGCCGCCCTTGACCTCCTCCGCGCAGCGTGTTTAGTTGCGCACGCTCCCGTGAACGACCCGTATCTCGAGGACCGCCACCGCACGCTGGCCGCGCGCGTGCGCGCGTTCGGACAGGAGCAGCTGCGGCCGGCGGCCGCCGAGGCGGCGGAACCCGACCGGCGCACGCGCGAGCTGGCCGCGGCGCTCTCCGAGGCGGGCATCCTCGCCGCGGCGGTGCCGCCGCCCCACGGCTTCATGGACGTCCGCTCGCTGGTCGCCGCGCGCGAGGGCCTGGCCTGGTTCTCCGGCCTGGCCGACCGCGCCTTCGCCGCGCAGGGCCTCGGGTCCTACCCGGTGGCCATCGCGGGCACCGACGTGCAGCGCAACCGCTGGCTGCCCGAGGTCGCCGCCGGCCGCGTCCTCTGCGCGTTCGCGATCACGGAGCCGGACGCGGGCTCCGACCTGGAGAGCCTGAGGATGCGCGCGGAGCGGGACGGCGCGCTGTGGCGCCTCGACGGCGTGAAGACGCTGATCGCCAACGCGGGGGCCGCCGGCCTCTTCACCGTGCTCGCGCGCACCGGCGAGGGCGGCCCGCGCTCGCTCTCGATGTTCCTGGTGGACGCCGAGGCGCCCGGCCTCGGCGTGAAGCGGCTCGACACCTCCGCCGGCTACGCGCTGGGCGAGGTCCGCTTCGCGGCCACGCCGGCGGTGCTGGTCGGCGACGAGGGGCGCGGCTACGGCATCGCGCTCGCCACCCTGGACGTGTTCCGCCCGACCGTCGGCGCGGCGGCGTGCGGCCTCGCCGCCCGGGCCCTCGACGAGGCCGTGCGGTGGACGCGGTCCCGGCGGCAGTTCGGCCGGCCGCTGGCGGAGCTGCAGGGCGTGCAGATGACCCTGGCCGAGATGCACGTGGAGCTGTGCGCGGCGCGGCTGCTCGTCCGGCACGCGGCCTGGGCCCGCGACCGGGGCGCGTCCCGCATCGCGCTGGAAGGGGCGACGGCGAAGCTGGCCGCCACCGAGGCGGCGCAGCGGATCGTGGACCGCGCGGTGCAGGTCCACGGCGGCCAGGGCGTGCTGCGCGGCGCCACCGTCGAGCGGCTCTACCGCGAGGTGCGCGCGCTGCGCGTGGAGCAGGGAGCGAGCGAGCTGATGAAGGTGGTGATCGCCCGCGAGATGCTGAAAGACGTGGCCCCGTAGCGGCCGGCGGCTCGGGCGCGGCATGATGGGTTCGAGAGGTAAGCCATGGGACGCATCGTCGACCTTTGCACCGAGATCGCGGAGTCGGCCGAGGAGGGAGACGACAGCCTCGTCCTCCCCGCCGACGTGTGGCAGCGCCTGCGCGCGCAGTGGAGCGACGAGGACATCGAGGACGCGCTCGGCCTCGTGCACGAGAACATGCTGCAGAGCGAGCTGGTGGAGCGCGCCGACAGCCTGAACGCGCGCCTGCTCGAGCTGCTGGGCTCGTACGGCGAGGCGGCCGGCTTCCAGCGGATCGAGAGCGGACAGGCCGTGCTCGACGTGGAGGTGGTCGGCCAGCTCGCGCGCCGCGTGGCCCGGCTCGAGGAGGTCCTCGAGGCGTACCGCGACGGCGGCTCGCCCGACCGCCGCGGCTTCGACGCGCTGCAGCAGCGCCTCGCCGACCACGGGATCGAGACCGAGATGGCGGCCGGCCGCGCCGAGGACGGCGAAGACGACCCCGCGCGCGGCCGCCGCGCGCGCGGGGCGGACGAGGAAGAAGAGGAGGAGGCCTAGACTACCCCGCATGAAGCGACTCGCCGGCGCGCTCGCCGCATCCCTGCTCCCCACCTTCGCCTCGGCCGCCGGCCTCGAGATCGCGGTCCACGGCGGTCCCGTCGTCTCGCCCTACGAACAGTCCGTGCGGCTCGACCCCTCCGGCCTGGTGCTGCCCGGGGGGGCGGTCGTGCCGGGCGGTCAGGCGCTCGGCCTGGAGGCCGACGGGGGGACGGTGCTCGGCGGCGCGGTGACGCTGTATCTCGCCGGCTGGTTCGGCATCGAAGGCCGTCTCGACGTCGCGGACCTGCGGCTGCTCGTCACCGGCGCGACGTACCGCGTGGTCGTGGACCTGCCCGCGCCGCTCGCCGACGCCTCCGGCGACCTGGAGCTGGGCGCGGGGCCCATGGACGTGGAGCGCATCCGCCCTCTCTCCCTGAACCTGAAGCTGCGCACGCCCGGGCGCGTCCGCCTCGCGCTCTCGGGCGGGCTCTCCTACCTGCCCGAGCTGCGCGTGATCAGCGCGCAGGCGGTGCGGCTGCGCTCGGTCAGCGTTCCGGGCGTCCCGGCCGGGAGCGTGCTGGCCACCGTCGGCCTGCGCGCGGAGGCGCAGCCCGGCGTGGCCGAGAACGGTCGCTTCGGCGCCAACGCCGGCATCGGCCTGCAGATCGCGCTGGGCGACCATCTGGCGCTCGTGGGCGAAGGGCGCGGCTTCGTGTTCCGCGAGCACCGGCTCGACTGGCAGCGCGCGGGCGGCGCGCTGGCGCCGCTGGAGCAGGCGCTCGCGCGGGAGCTGGAGCGCCGTCTCGATCCCGTGGACTTCAACCCCAACTTCTTCCAGGTGACCGCCGGCCTCGCGTTGAGCTTCTAGGCGTGCGCGGCACCTGGGCGTTCGTGGCCGCGGCCGTGCTCGCCGGCTGTGGCGGCCCGGCGCCCCCGTCGCCGGCGCCCGCCGCGCTGCCGCCGCCCGATCCCACGCCGTTGCCCGCGTCTGCGCGCAACGCGAGCTACCAGATGCACGCGCGCCTGGACCCCGACCAGCACACCATCGAGGGCACGCTGGTGCTGGAGTGGCGCAACGACGCCGCGGTGCCGCTGCAGACGTTCCCGTTCCATCTCTACTGGAACGCGTTCCGGAACACGCTCTCCACGTCGGCGCGCGGCTCCGGCCGCCGCGCCGCGCGGTCCGAGGCCGGCGGCCGCGGGTTCGGCTACACGGACGTCCGTGCGGTGCGCGTGGTGGAGCGCGGCAAGGCCGGCGGCCTGGACGTCACGCCGAGCCTGCGCTACGTCGCCGCGGACGACGGCAACCCCCACGACCGCACGGTGCTGGAGGTGACGGCGCCGGCGCCGGTGCCGCCCGGAGGCTCGATCGCCTTCGCCATGGACTGGACCTCGCGCATTCCCTACGGCGACGTCGGCCGGGCGGGCTGGGTGCACGACTACCACTTCATCGTGCAGTGGTTCCCCAAGATCGCCGTCCACTGGAAGGGCGCCTGGAACGCGCACCAGTTCCACCCCTGGACCGAGTTCTTCGCGGACTACGGCACGTACGACGTCAGCCTGACCCTGCCGCGCGGGTTCGTGGTGGGCGCCACCGGGCGCCTGCAGGTGCGGCGGGACAACGGCGACGGGACCGAGACTCTGCGCTTCACCGCCGCGGACGTCCACGACTTCGCCTGGACCGCGAGCCGGCGTTACGTCGAGAGGACGGGGCGCTTCGAGGAGGCCGGCTACCCGCCGGTGGACATCCGGCTGCTCGTGCAGCCCGAGCGGGCGCACCTCTCGGAGCGCTACCTCGAGGCCACCCGGATCGCGCTGCGCAGCTACGGCGCCTGGTCCGTGCCCTATCCCTACGGGCACGTGACCGTGGTGGACCCGGCCTGGGGCTCGGCCGCCGGCGGCATGGAGTATCCGACGCTGTTCACCGGCGGCGGCTACGTCTGGGCGCCGCGCGCGCTGCAGGCTCCCGAGAGCGTCACCATCCACGAGGCCGGCCACCAGTTCTGGTACGGGCTGGTGGCCACCAACGAGTTCGAGGAGGCGTGGCTCGACGAGGGCATCAACAGCTACCACGAGGAGAAGGCCGCGCAGCGGGCGCTGGGGCCGGTCGGCTGGGGCAAGCGCTACTTCGGGCTGACCCGGACCACGCGCGGGCGCCGCGGCGGCTGGCCGGTGGTCGCGCCCGGCGTGTGGATCGGGCGCGGCGAGGGCGACCTGCCCGCGCTGCGCGAGAGCGGCCAGACCGACGTGATGGCGCGGCCGGCCTGGCACTACCTCGATCAGCCCTCGTACACGCTCAACTCGTACGGCAAGCCGTCGCTCACCATGCTCACGCTCGAGCGCCTCGTGGGCGAGGAGACGATGACCCGGATCATGCGCACGTACGCGCGGCGGCACCTGTTCGGCCACCCGACCACCGCCGACTTCATCGCCGTGGTCAACGAGGTCACGGGCCGCGACCACGGCTGGTTCTTCCAGCAGACGTTCTTCTCGAGCGACCTGTGCGACTACGCGATCAGCGTGGAGAACGCGCCGCGCCGCCGCGTCGAGGGATTCGTCGAGGGGCCCGACGGCCGGCCGGTGCCGGCGCCCTCGGTGGCGGCCGAGCCCGCCGGCTCCGACGCCGAGGTGCTGGTGCGCCGGCTCGGCGGCGTGCGCCTGCCCGTGGAGATCCTGGTCGAGCTCGAGGGCGGGCGCACCGTCACCGCGGCCTGGGACGGACAGGACCGCTGGACGCGCCTGCGCTACCCGGGGGCGCGCGTCGTGCGGGCGCTGGTGGATCCCGAGCGGAAGATCGCGATCGACGTGAACCCCTCGAACAACTCCTGGGTGGACGAGAAGGGCGTGGCGCGGCGATCCGCGCGCAAGTGGGCGGCGCGCTACCTGCTGTGGCTGCAGCACCTGCTGGAGCTGCACACGGTGGTGTCGTGACCGCGCTGCGCGCGCTCGGGGACGGGTTCCGGGCCCTGGCCCGGAGCTGGGGGCTGGCGGTGGCCCTGCTCGCCGTCAACCTGCTCACCGCCGCCGTCCTCGCCGTGCCCCTGGCGGGCGAGATCGAGCGCGCGCTCGCGCAGTCGGAGTCGGCCCACCGCATGCTGTACGGCTTCGACTACGCGTGGTGGAGCCGGTGGCACGAGACGCGCGCGGGCTCCGCGACCGCGTTCGCGCCGGACATCCTCGGGGCCGGCTTCGCCTACAAGAACGTCGAGCTGTTGCTGCGCGGCTACCTCCCGCTGGGGCTGTTCGCCTCCGGCGACGGCCCCGCGCTCGTGGACCCGGTCACGCTCGGCCTCGGCGCGGTGTACCTCGCCGTGCAGGTCTTCCTCGCCGGCGGCGTGCTCTCGGTCCTGCGCGGGGCGCAGGGGGACTGGACCGCGCGCGGGCTCCTGCACGGGTCCGGGTTCTATTTCGGGCGGTTCGCGCGGATCACGCTGATCGCCCTGGCGTTGGTGGGCCTGGTCTTCGCGGTGAACGCGCCGTTCACGCGCTGGGTGGAGCACCGCGCGCGCGAGTCGGTCAGCGAGAACGCGGCGATGGCCTGGCTGCTCGGACGCCACGCCCTGCTGCTGGCGGCGCTCGCGTTCGTGCACCTGGTGTCGAGCTACGCGCGCGTGATCACGGTGGTGGAGGAGCGCGCGAGCGCGGTGATGGCGGTGGTCTCGTCGTTCTTCTTCTGCCTGCGGCACCTGCTCCCGGCCGCGGCGCAGGTCGTCGTCGTCGGCACGGGCGGGTTGCTGCTGGTCGCGCTCTGGAGCGCGTTCGAGTCCGCCTGGGCGACGACGGGCTACCGGACGCAGATCGTCGCGCTGCTGGCGGCCGAGGCGGTGATGCTCGGACGCATCGGCTTGCGCCTCGGGCTGCAAGGGAGCCAGATCGCGCTGTATCGCCGCGCGCGGTCGTGAACGGGCGCCGGCGCTCCGCTCAGTAGCCCCGCGTCTTGTCCACCACGTTGTGGAGCGGCTCGCCGCGGAGACGGCGGCCGACCTGCTCCACGAACGCGTCCACCGCGCCCTCGCGCCAGCCCGCGACCTGGTCGGCCGCGTGCGGCGACAGCAGCACGTTGTCCAGGCGGTAGAAGGGATGGCTTGCGGGCAGCGGCTCCTGGTCGAACACGTCGAGCGCGGCGCCGCGGATGCGGCGCGCGGTCAGCGCTTCGACCAGCGCCGCCTCGTCCAGCACGGGCCCGCGGCCGACGTTGACCAGCACGGCGCTCGCCCTCATCGCCGCGATCGCCTCCCGGCCGACCAGCCCGCGCGTCTGGGGCGTGATCGGCATGGCCAGCACCACGTAGTCGGAGCGCCGCATCAGGGTGACCAGCCCGTCGTGGCCCACCACCTCGGCGGCGAGGTCGTCCTTCTCGGCGGGCGGGCGCCGGCGCAGCGCGAGCACGCTCATGCCGAACGAGCGGGCCTGGCGCGCCACCGCGCGGCCGATGTCGCCGTAGCCGACGATGCCGAGCGTGCGGCCGGCGATCTCCTCGGGCTCGAACGGGTCCCACTTCCCCTCCGCCTGGCGGCGCACCAGGCGTCGCAGGTCTTTCGCGAAGAACAGGACCGCCGCCATCACCCACTCGGCCAGGGAGCGGCTGTAGGCGCCGCGCGCGTTGGTCAGCACCACCGGCGACTCCACCAGGGCCGGGAAGAGCAGGCCCTCGACCCCGGCCGAGCGCGAGTGCACCCAGAGCACGCGCGGCGCGCGGGCGAGCAGCGGCTCGAGCCGCTTGCGGCCGCCCGCGCAGTGCAGCACCACCTCGGCGGCGGCGAGCGCGTCGCCGAAGTCCTCCGGGGCCTGGCCGACGACGACGCGGACGTCCGCGGGCAGCGCCTCGAGCCGCCCGAGGCTCGGATCGTCGGGCGTCGCCAGCACCAGCACGGTGAGGCGCGGCGGCGCGGTCACGCCGACGCTCCCGAGGCGCGCCCGGGCAGCGCGCCCGCGATGACCTCCGCCAGGTGCGACGCGCGGCGGCCGGTGCCCTGCGCGACCTGCTCGCGGCAGCTGAAGCCGTCGCTGAGGATCAGCGCGTCTGCGGCCGCGCCGCGCACCGCCGGCAGCAGCACGCGCTCGCCGATCTGCACGGACAGGTCGTACTTGTCCTTCTCGAACCCGAAGGCGCCCGCCATGCCGCAGCAGCCGGAGTCGAGCAGCTCGTAGCGCAGCCCCAGCCGGTCCAGGACCCGCACGTCGCTGCCGAGCCCCATCACCGCCTTCTGGTGACAGTGCCCGTGGACCAGCGCGCGCCGCTCCACGCGCGGCAGGACGGCCTGCGGGGCTTCGCGGTCCAGGAACTCCGCGAGCGACAGGCACTGGCGCGCGAAACGGCGCGCGTCGTGGTCGTCGGCCAGCAGGTTCAGCGCCTCGTCGCGGAACACGGCCAGGCAGCTCGGCTCGAGCACCACGACGGGCGTGCCGGCCGCGATCTCCGGCTGCATGGTGCGCAGGACCTGCCGCAGCAGCGAGCGGGCCCGGCCCAGCATGCCCCAGTCGTAGAGCGGCCGCCCGCAGCAGAGCGGGCGCGGGGGGATCGCGACCCGGAAACCCGCCGCCTCGAGCACGTCCACGGCCGCGCGCGCGGTCTCGGGGTGGAAGTGGTCGTTGAAGGTGTCCGGCCAGAGGATCACCCGCGGGCCCTCGCCGCGTGCCGCCGTCCGTCGGCCGAACCAGGAGCGGAACGTGCCGCGGGCGAGCGGCGGCAGCCGGCGCTCGCGGGCGATGCCGGCGGCCGCCTTCACGAGCCGTGCCCAGGGATCGCGCTGCGTGAGCGCGTTGACCAGCGCGGGCGCGTGGGCGCCCCAGCGCGCCCACCAGTGCACGAGCCCCATCGCGTACGCGGAGCGCGGCCGCAGGCGGCCCGCGTAGTAGTGCGCGAGGAACTCCGCCTTGTACGTGGCCATGTCCACGCGCGCCGGGCAGTCGCTGCGGCACCCCTTGCAGGCCAGGCACAGGTCGAGCGCCTCCTTGACGTGCTCGTCGCGCCAGCCGCCCCGCGCCGCGCCCCCGGTCACCATCTCGAACAGCAGGCGCGCGCGGCCGCGCGTCGAGTGCTTCTCCTCGCGCGTGACCATGAAGCTCGGGCACATCGTGCCGCCCTCCAGCCGCCGGCACTCGCCCACGCCGACGCACCGCAGCGCCGCCCGCGCGAAGCTGCCGCCGTCCGCGGGGAACTGGAAGTGCGTCTCCGGCCGCGACGGGTTGAACGCGGGCCCCAGGCGCAGGTTCTCGTCCATCCGGTAGGGGTCGACCACCTTGCCCGGGTTCATGCGCCCGTCGGGATCCCAGATCGCCTTGAACTCGCGGAACGCCTGCACCAGCTCGGCGCCGAACATCACGGGGAGCAGCTCGGCGCGCGCCTGCCCGTCGCCGTGCTCGCCGGAGAGCGAGCCGCCGTAGCGGACCACCAGCTCCGCCGCCTCGCGCAGGAAGGCGCGGAAGGCGCGCAGCCCGGGCGCGCTCTCCAGGTCGAAGTCGATGCGCAGGTGCACGCAGCCCTGGCCGAAGTGCCCGTAGAAGTCGCCGTGATAGCCGTAGCGGTCGAGCAGCGCGCGCAGGTCGCGCAGGTACGCGCCGAGCTTCTCGGGCGCGACCGCGGAGTCTTCCCAGCCCTCCCAGCGCGTGCCGCGGCCCGGCGCGCCGGCGGCGGCGGCCAGGCCCCATTCCCGCAGCAGCCAGATGAACCGCTCCCGGGCGGGGTCGTCGTAGAGCCCGACGGTCACGGACGGGGTCTGCTCCCTCGCGCGGGCGGCGAAGGCCCGCGCCTTGTCCTCGGCCTCGCGCCGGTCGGCCCCGCCGAACTCCACGATCAGCCAGCCTCCGCCCGGCGGCAGCAGGCGGAGCTTGTCCGGGTGCACGCCGGTGCGGCGGAACTCCGCGAGCAGGTTCTCCTCGAAGGCCTCCAGCGCGAGCGGGCGCGACCGGAGCACGAAGGGCACCGCGTCGGCGGCCTGGTACACGTCCGGGTAGCCGATCACGGCCAGCGCGCGCGCCGGCGGGCTGGCCACCAGCCGGACCGTGGCCTCGAGCACGAGCACGCAGGTGCACTCGGTGCCGACCAGCGCGCGCGCGACGTCGAAGCCGTGCTCGGGCAGGAGCGCCGGCAGGTTGTACCCGGACACCCGCCGCGGGATGTCGGGATAGCGCGCGCGGACGAGCGGCCCGTAGCGCTCGGCCAGCGCGAGGAGCGCGCGGTAGATGTCGCCGCGCCGGCCGCCGTCCGCGGTGAGGCGCGCCAGCTCCTCCGGCGCGGTCGGGCCCACGGTGAGGCGCGTGCCGTCGTAGGTCAACACGTCCAGGGCGAGCACGTTGTCCTCGGTGCGCCCGGCCATCACGGAGTGCACCCCGCACGAGTTGTTGCCGATCATCCCCCCGAGCGTGCAGTGCCGGTGCGTGGCGGGGTCGGGCCCGAAGGTGAGCCCGTGCGCCTCGGCCGCGCGCCGCAGGTCGTCGAGCACCACGCCGGGCTCCACGCGCGCCAGGCGGCGGGCGGGATCCACCTCGAGCACGCGGTTGAGCCGCTTGGAGGTGTCGATCACCACCGCCACGTTGCAGCACTGGCCGGCCAGGCTGGTGCCGCCGCCGCGCGCGAGCACGGGCGCGCCGAAGCTCCGGCAGACCTCGACCGCGGCGACGACGTCCGCGACCGACTCCGGTATCACGACCCCGATCGGCACCTGCCGGTAGTTGGAGGCGTCGGTCGAGTACACCGCGCGGCTGCCGTCGTCGAAGCGCACCTCGCCCGCCACGCGGGCGCGCAGGGCGCGCGCGAGGCGGCCGGCGTCCACGGAGGGGGAAGCGGGCACGGGCGTAACGTATACCTCAGCCGGGCTAGAATCCCGCTGTCCACCCGCTCGAGAGCGCCGCATGGCGATCGACCCTGCCGACTTCCGCCGCGCGCTCGCCCAGTTCGCCTCCGGCGTGACCGCGGTGACCACCCGCGATGCGTCCGGGAGGTCCCTGGGCCTGACCGTCACCGCCTTCTCCTCGGTGAGCCTCGAGCCGCCGCTGGTGCTGGTGTGCGTGGACACGCGATCGGAGACCAACGCCGGCTTCCGCGATTCGGGCACCTTCGGGGTGAGCGTCCTGTCCGAGGAGCAGGAGGAGGTCTCGAAGCAGTTCGCCTGGGGCGGCGCCGCGAAGTTCGACAAGGCGGAGACGGTGGACGGCACGACCGGCGTGCCGCTGGTCGCGGGAGCGCTGGCCCACCTCGAGTGCCGGGTGGTCGCCGCGCATCCGGCGGGGGACCACACGATCTACGTGGGCGAGATCGTGGCGATGGCCACGCGCCCGGGCCGGCCGCTCACGTATTGGCAGGGCCAGTACCGGCGGCTGCGAACCTGAAGGAGCGTGGTCCAGCAGCCGGGGGCCGTGCGCCCCCACCTCACACTGGCGGCGGGCCCGCCTATCGGGTATAAAGATCGGAACGCATTGACGGAAAGCAATTCCCAGGTGACGACCCGGCAAGGGAGCCGCCGCGACGCGCTCGCCCGCGGGCTCCACCATTCCGCGAAGGATCGCGTCGGGCCCTCCGGCGCCTGAGCCAGGAGCAGCGGCCGCCGCTCGAGCATCCCGCGTCAACGAGAATAAAAGAAAGGAGAGAAGGAAGCCTTCCTTCGATGGCTATGGCCGAGCAGATCGAGATGTCCGAGATGACCTGGACCGAGGTGGACGAGGCGATGAAGGACCGGCCGGTGGCGCTGGTGCCGGTGGGGGCCACCGAGGCCCACGGCCCGCACCTGCCGGTGAACGCCGACACGGTGATCGCCACCGAGATGGCGCGGCGCGGCGCGGCCAAGCTGCGCGAGCACGGCGTGCCGTCGCTGATCCTCCCGCCCGTGAACTTCACGGTGGCCGAGCTCGGCGCGGAGTTCGCCGGCACCCTCAGCATCCCCGCCGAGACGTCCGTCGCGCTCCTGCGCGACGTGTGCCTGGCCGCGACCCGGAAGTTCCGCGCGGTGGCGCTCGTCAACATCCACCTCGAGCCGCGGCACGTGGAGAGCCTGAAGGCGGCGGTCGAGGCGGCCAAGAAGGGCGGCGCCAGCGTGTGCTGGGTGGACATCACGAAGAAGCGCTGGTCCGACACGCTGGGCGAGGCGTTCCAGGACGGCGACCACGCGGGCGCGTTCGAGACGTCGCTGATGATGGCCGCGGCCCCGGACACCGTGCGCGAGCGCGAGCGCATCAGCCTGCCGCCGGTGGACGGGATGGCCGCGGGGATGAAGAAGGGCGCCAAGACCTTCGCGGAGGCCGGCGGCGAGGACGCCTATTTCGGGGATCCCACCGCGGCGTCCGCCGAGGCGGGCGAGGAGCACTTCGAGGCGCTGGCGGAGATCGTGCGGCTGTCGGTGATGGAGCACCTGGGGAGCAAGGCGTAGGGCTCCTCGAAGCCAAGAAGGAAGACTTCACCCTTTCCGCGTCGAGCCGCAAGTCAAGCGCTACTCCAATGGCCTGCCCGCGAACCTGGCCGCTCCCCACCGGCCGGACACCCTGGCGGAGTGGCCCACGCCGGGACGCTCCAGGCGTGGACGAGCGCCCGCGGCGAGGCCCGTGGCCGTGCCCATGGTCGCCGCTCCCCCGCGGCCCGCAACGCTGCGCGCACGGCTTCAGCACATGCCGCCGGTGCACATCGAGGGGCTCTGGGAGAACAAACGCGAGGCGCTGATCAACCTGGAGCGCTCGCTGGCCGAGGACCGGCCCCGCGCCCTGATCCAGATGGCCACCGGCAGCGGGAAGACCATGCTGGCGGTGACCGCGCTCTACCGGCTCACCAGAGCTGGTCGGGACTGCTCGGCTCCATCGAGGACGCCGTGCTTCGCGATCTTCCTTGGTCTTCTGATCAGAGTGCGGCTCGCTGATCCTGTGATACCCAACTACATAGAGGCCGTCCTGCAATCGCCAGCAGCTCGACGTGTTTTCGTCGAGCCGCGCAAGGCATCACGGGAAGCATGCCGAAGATCAGTGAGGGCGATGTCGCATCACCGGCGATGCCCTTGCCTCCTGAAGCTGAGCAGACACACACTGCGGCCGAACTCGATCACCAAGATTCTGTTCTCCGGGAAACAGCCTTCCTTACTGCCGCCGCCACCGCACGCTGCCACGTCTGCGGCAATCCACTCTGA